>CAYNDY010000297.1:0-1503 GCA_964396105.1 uncultured Muribaculaceae bacterium | reverse complement strand
TATGAAAGAGGAAGAAATACATTTTTATCCGCTTGTGGACACGTCGGAGCTCAACCGCTGCCTGCTCTGCGTTGATGCGCCCTGCACAAAAGCCTGCCGGAAGGGTCTGCCGGTCGGAGATATGCTCCGTTCGCTGTATTTCCGCAATGTTATGGGAGCGCTCGGGAAGGCCAAAGGAGAGTTCTGCGAGGGCTGCGACGCGCCTTGCGAAAAGGCCTGCCTGCTCGGAAAAAAGAGCACTCCGGTAGCGATTCGCAGCATCGCCGAAAGGGTCCGCAACACTGCACTGGACTCCATAGAATACGGTTTTGTCCAGGAGCAGCAGATCCGTGACGCCTTCGCCGCAACGGAGGAGCCTGACATCAGCACCGACATCTGCGGAGTGCGGCTCGAGAACCCGTTCCTGCTTTCATCTTCCGTCGTTGCAAGCAATTACGAGATGTGCGCCAAAGCCTTCAGGGCAGGCTGGGCCGGAGCGGCATTCAAGACCATCTGCACCTTCCCGCAGCACGAGGCCTCGCCGCGCTTTTCCACCGTCATCAACCACTCCAACTCCTTCTGCGGCTTCAAGAACATCGAACAGCTGTCCGACCACAGCGTGGAGGAGAATATGGAGGTGTTCCGCCGCCTGAAAAAGGATTTCCCGGGGAAGGTTATAATCGCGTCCATAATGGGGCAGAACGAGGAGGAATGGACTTCGCTCGCAAGGCGGTGCGAGCAGGCCGGTGCGGACGTCATAGAGTGCAATTTCTCCTGCCCGAATATGGAATCCGCCTCGCTTGGAGTGACTATAGGTCAGGACCCTGCGCTTATAGAAAAGTTCACTGCGGCGGTCCGTCGCGGGACAACCCGTCCGGTGCTCGCCAAGATGACCCCGAACATAACGGATATGGTGCCGATGGCTGCGGCGGCCCGTCGCGGAGGAGCTGACGGAATTGCGGCCATAAACACAATCAACAGCATCACCGGCGTGAATGTCAACACTTTCACAGCCGAACCCGACGTGCACGGCCACTCCATCGTGGGCGGCTACTCCGGCGGCGCCGTGAAGCCGATTGCCCTGAGGTTCATCTCCGACCTCGCCCACAGCGAAGAGCTCCGCGGGATGCACATTAGCGGAATGGGCGGAATCGAGAACTGGATTGACGCCCTGGAGTTCATTTCGCTCGGAGCGGGCAGCGTGCAGGTCACAACGGCAGTGATGCAGTATGGCTACAGGATCATCGACGACCTTCTGGACGGCCTGAGGTACTATCTGAAACTCAAGAAGTTCCAGAGTCTCAGGCCCATCATCGGCGCGGCCGTGGGGTCAATTGTTCCGCACAACGCTCTCGAGCGCGACACGATTCTTTTCCCGAGGTTCGACTACTCAAAGTGCATAGGCTGCGGCCGCTGCTACACTTCCTGCTACGACGGAGGCCATCAGGCCATCGAGTTCGACTCGCTGGCGCGCCGCCCGCGCCTTGTCGGGAGCCGCTGCGTGGGCTGTCATCTTTGCAGGCT
>CAYNDY010000296.1:0-1530 GCA_964396105.1 uncultured Muribaculaceae bacterium | reverse complement strand
CCGACTTTTGAATAGCGGCCGGTGAGAGCCTTGATCTGCACCATCATATACTCCTTTGACTCTTCCCACTCCCTGCCTTTCGGACGCAGTCCGTCCTTTGCGGCGGCAAATTCGAGGAACTGGCGGTCGAGACCCTGAGCGTCAAGCCAGCGGGAAAGCGTCGCAAAATCCTCGATTCCGCTAAGCTGAGAGCGGTATTTGTCGAACATCGCTGAGGCGAACCTCATTGTGGTGGCCTTGCGGTTGCAGTCAATGTAGAACGGAGTGGCGCGGGTGGTGTCCATCGGCACGAAAACATCCGGAATGATTCCGCCGCCGCCATAGACCGTCCTTCCGCTCTTGGTGTAATAGACCTCATCCCTGTTCACCTTGATGCTGTCGGCCTCGGTGAGTTCGCCGTGGGCATAGCGCTCGTAGATGTCGTAGGCATAGTCGTCGCCGTACGGCTTCTGGATGCAGCGCCCGGAAGGAGTGTAGAACCGGGCCACGGTGAGCCTCAGGCCACTGCCGTCGGTGAAGTTGATCGGCTCCTGGACGAGTCCCTTGCCGAATGAGCGGCGTCCGATGATAACTCCCCTGTCGTTGTCCTGCATAGCGCCCGCGAAAATCTCGCTTGAAGAGGCGGAACCCTCGTTTATCAGAACCGTGAGCTTGAGGTCCTTCAGAGAGCCCTTCCCGTCGGCGTCAAGGTCGGAACGGGAGCGGTGGAGGCCCTGCATATAGACCACCTTGTCGCCCTTTTCGAGGAACTCGTTGCAGAGGAGATAGGCCTGGTCGAGATAGCCGCCGGTGTTGTCGCGAAGGTCGAAAACGAGATGAGTCATTCCCTGGGCCTTGAGTTTTGCCGCGGCCGAAATGAACTCCACGTAGGTCGTGCGGGTGAACTTCGTAAGCTTCATATAACCCGTGGAGGAGTCAATCATAAACGCCGCGTCAATGCAGTGAACGGGGATTTTGCCCCTTGTGATGTCGAACGGAATTGTCTCGCCCCCGCGTGAAACGGTGACTTTCACCTTGGTGCCGGAAGGGCCTTTCATAAGCCTTACCATCGAGTCCTGAGGGGTCTTTTTGCCGGCAATCACCTTTTCGTCCACACGGATTATCCTGTCGCCCTGCTGGAGCCCGGCTTTCTCGGAAGGGCCGCCCGGGATGACGCTGAGGATGATTGCGGTGTCGTTAGGGACATTGAACTGGATGCCTATGCCGTCGAAATTGCCGGCGAGTTCGGTCTCGGACTCCTCCAGTTCAACTGGCGGAAGATAGATGGAATGCGGGTCAAGTTTCCCGAGAGCGGCCTCCACGGCAGCGTCGGTCATCCCCTTCATATCAATCGTATCGACATAGTTCTGCTCCACCTGGTCCAGAATCAGGTTGAGTTTGCGCCAGCGGTTGTAGTCTCCGTCAAATTTCTGCGACGGGGACACCATTTTCATAACCACAAGGCAGCCCATAACGCCGATGACAACGCCCAGCGCCGCAGACACGATTGCATATTTATTTCTGTCCATATCTATCTTGCTTCTTAAAATT
>CAYNDY010000295.1:0-1548 GCA_964396105.1 uncultured Muribaculaceae bacterium | reverse complement strand
AAAGCACGAAGCTCTCCTTCAAACTCGGCGGTACCGTTGACATAAGGACCGATTCCAGCACCTACGACGAAAGCAAGACCTGGAAATCCATTTTCGGAGCCAGCACCGCCCGCTACCCTGCCTACTATCCGGCAAGCTTTATGGAGCTTATCCCGGATACTGACTATCCCGACAAAAGGGAGGATCGTTTGGATAAGGGAGGAGACGCCAACTGCTACAATCCATACTATGTTCTGATGTCCGGAATTTCCACCCAGTACACGGGAACCAAGATTTTCTCCGACGTAATCCTCAACCAGAAACTGGATTTCATCACCCCGGGTCTTTCCGTTCAGGGAAAAGTCTCATTGAGTACCTACTATAAATATGAGACTCTATCCTCCAGCCTTTCCCGTCCGAGCTACACCCTCGACTTCGACAAGGTCGGCACCGGAGAAAATCCGTGGGAGAGAGTGAACGGGTCCGTCTATGTTTATTCAGACCCTATCTTCACCACCTCGGCCAGCAACTCCCTCCAGGGCGGTTACTACCTCGACCTCTACTATGACCTCTCGCTCAACTACGACCGCAGTTTCGGAGACCACAGTGTGACGGGACTCTTCCTTTTCAACCGTCAGGAGCAGGACAAGGGCACAGCCTTCCCTTATTATAACGAGGCTCTCGTTGCCCGCGCCACCTACGACTACGCACACCGCTATCTCCTCGAGCTCAATATGGGTTACACCGGCTCGGAGAGGTTCGCACCGAGCAACCGTTTCGGTTTCTTCCCTTCAGGCGCAATCGGATGGGTTGTCACCAACGAGAAGTTTATGCAGCCTCTGAAGCCATATCTGAGCAAACTCAAAATCCGCGCTTCCGCAGGTCTTGTGGGTAACGACTACGCGGACAACCGCTGGCTCTACATCAGCAACTACTCCACCAGCGGCGGTTTTATTATTGAAGACAGCGCCGCCAACGAGTCTGCACAGTGGGAGAGGGCCCGCAAGATGGACCTCGGTATCGAAATGGGCTTCTTCAACAACGACCTCACTGTGAATGTGGACCTCTTCGACGAATACCGTGACAAGATGCTCATCTCTATGGACAACCAGACTCCGATCTGGCTTGGAACCACCTCCAAGGAAATGAACAGGGGTGCCATCAAGAAGCACGGAATCGAGGTCGAGGTGAACTACAGCAGGAATTTCGGTCCTGACTGGAGATTCAACATCGGAGGGAACTTCTCCTTCAACGAAAACAGGGTAGTCTATGCCGACGACGCTCCTTATATGCTTGACCATCAGCGCACTGTCGGTGCCCCTATCGGCGCGAACACTTCCGGAGTCTATCTCATCGACGGAGGCTTCCTTACTTCAATTGACGACATACACTCCAATTTCCTTCCAGTCGCTTCCGGCATCTCCAAGGTCGTTGTAGGTGACTACAAGTACTTGGATTACACTGCCGACGGCACCATCAACACCGACGACAAGGGACTCATCGAGGGATCCTATTATCCTCCGTATTCCTTTGCATTCAACACCGGATTCTCCTGGAAAGGTCTGGAAT
>CAYNDY010000294.1:0-1562 GCA_964396105.1 uncultured Muribaculaceae bacterium | reverse complement strand
GCTCAAACCCCGACGGAGGCATCTGCCTGCATTCCCGCAAGGTTTCGTTCATCCACCCGGTAAAAAAGGAGAAGGTGGAAGTCACTGCGCCGCTGCCTGCGTCTTGGCCGAAGGTGGTTGAATAAAAAGCGGTCTACTGCGTTGTTCTCCTCACCAAAATCCTCACAACCCTTAGGTTGCTCCGGTATTTGGCTCGTCGAGAGCCTTGTATCCCATCTTTTTATTCAATCACCTCTCTATTTATTTGACCCTGCCGGTATAGGCTTCGGCGGCGGAGGTGTCAAGGGCGGCTTTGAAAAAATCCTGCTGGGCTTTCCAAAGGGGCTCGTTCCACGGCTTCGGCCCGTCGCTTATCTGGATTATCCAGAGGCGGAGCTGCCGTTTGTGCCAGTTCACCATACAGGAAGTTCCCCAGGCGCCGCCGTGTCCGAACCATCCGTTTTCTGAATCCTTTTCGGGGGCTATTAGGCCGAGAGAATAGCCTTCCATTCCCTCCGGACGGGTGCTCACTGCAAGTATTTCCTTCACAGTCTCTTCACGGAGAATCCTCGCGCCGTTGTCTCCGACCCCGAGGTTCATCAGCATCTTATAGAATTTCAGCTGGTCCTCGGCAGTGGTCCAGAGGCCCGCGCCCGCTGAGGCGAAGACGTGGGAGTCGTTGTAGGGACGCTGCTCCCAGGGGTTCTCCTCCAGGTGCTGCGCAGGAGAGTCAGCAAAGGAGCGATAGAGTTCAATCTGAGTGCGGAGCTGCCTGTCTGTGGGCCAGAACCAGGTGGATTTCATTCCGAGAGGGTCGAGAACGGTCTGTTTGAGATAATTTTCCCATTTCATCCCGGTCACCACCTCAACGACTGCGGCGGCGATGTCAATTCCGGTGTTGGAATACTGAATCGAAGTGCCGGGCTCGAAAAGAAGCGGACTTTCAGCCGCAACGGAGGCAATCTGACGAAGCGGGCCTCCGCCTGACCAGCCTCCTCCGCGAACATCCCGGCGCTTGGCGCTGCACTCGAACGGGAAGCCGCCGGTGTGGTTGAGCACCATTCTGAGCGTGAGCACATTACGGGCTTTCTTTAGGACGATGGTGGTGTCATTCCCGGACTCCCTGACCCAGAGGGTCTTGAACTCGGGAAGATATTTCGAAACAGGGTCGTCAAGACTGAGTTTGCCCTCCTCGATGAGCTTTGCGACGGTGACTCCGCAGAAACCCTTTGTCTGGGAGCACTGCATAAAGATATTGTCCAGACGGATGGGGCGCTTTGCCTCGGCATCCGCATATCCCGCGCAGCAGACTTCCTGCACCCCATTGCTGTAGAGGATGCTGATGGCACCGGGCAGAACGCCGCTGTCGACGAACGGCTGAAGCGCCTCCTTCACGTATGCCGTTCCCGAAGGCTTTACCTTTTCTCTCGCAGGGGCGGGGGTGAGGGCGCCGGAAAGCACGATGAGAATCAGGGAGAGAATTATCCTTTTCATTTTAGCGGATTATTTGCGTTCGGCGGCGATGGCCTCGTTGTAGCAGTGGCGGCACAGAGGCTCGTAGATGTCCTTTTCTCCCAGTTCCA
>CAYNDY010000293.1:0-1577 GCA_964396105.1 uncultured Muribaculaceae bacterium | reverse complement strand
AAGCGAAATAACACATAGTTGAATATTTCTCGTTTCTTTGTGTTGTTTTCAGATATTTTGATTATTTTTGTACCACATTTGTACCACGTGTGGTACAGAGGTAATCGGGAAAATCCGCAGTGGTGCAGTGTTTGACACTATTTTACATCACTTTACACAATTTTACGGCCACACCGCACCAAAACTGCCTGTTCGAAGTCCCGGGGAAAAGTACTTGTAGAATTTGCAGATATGGCCAGAAAGACCGACTCACAGAAAGAGTATCTCTCCATCTCCGAAACCGCTGCGCTACTCGGTGTCAGCCGTCCCACCGTATATGCCAAGATCAAGTCCGGCGAACTGGAGGTGATTGAGTTCTCGGAACGCATCCACCGCATCCCGCGCGAACAGATACTCCAGCTGAAGACGGGACTCTCCCCTTCTCCGCAGGTCGTGAGGAATCCTTCCTCCATTGCCGACACCCACATCTGCAAGGAGGACATCCTCGAGAAGTACGGCATCGGAGAGACCTGGTTCCACCGCAAAATCAAAGGAAAGGGAATCAAGCCGCTCCGCTACGGCCACAAATTCTACTATCCACGCAAGGAGATTCACAACCTCTTCCACAAGGAACAGTACCCTCAGATTAAGGAATGGTACAATGTCGAGGAACTTGCCCAGCGCCACGGCGTCACCAGAAAGTATGTCCGTGACTTCGCCGGGAAGCACAATATCCCGAAAAAGAAGCAAGGGACTACCCTGCTCATTTCCAAGAAAGACTGGGACCGCGAGAAAACCATACTCCCCGACCTCGCCAGGAACTACCTGACGGTCGATCAGGCCAAGAAACTCTATCACATCGGGCAGGCCCGCTTCTACGATGGAGTCAATGCCCACAATGTCCCAAGCAGCCGCCAGGGTCGCGAAGTCTATTACCTCAAATCCGAGCTGGACAAACTCTTCAAGGACAAAAGCCCAAAGATTCCGCCGGAAATCAAACGGGACTATCTCACAGCAAAGGATGCTCTCGAATACTGCCACGTCGGCCAGAAACGCTTCTCCGAAGAAACCAAAGCCGCCGGAGTCACCAAAATCCGCACTGAAGGCAACTTCGTCTGGTACAAGAAATCCGAACTCAAGAAACTCTTCAACTTATAGTATATGTCAGTCACAAAAGTCACACTCCGCAAGCGTCTGCTTCCGTCAGGCAAGATAACCCTTTATCTTGACTACTACCCGCCTGTCCGCGACCCGAAGACAGGCAAACTCTCACGCCGTGAATATCTGGGGCTCTACCTTGTGAACAAGCCGCGCACCCAGCAGGAACGCGACTCCAACAAGGACAAGATGGCTGCAGCTGAGGGCATCCGCTCCCAGAGGGAAATCTCCATCCTCAACGGAAAACTCGGCTTCAT
This sequence comes from uncultured Muribaculaceae bacterium, assembly GCA_964396105.1. GTDB lineage: Bacteria > Bacteroidota > Bacteroidia > Bacteroidales > UBA932 > Cryptobacteroides. Next base: position 183 of record CAYNDY010000293.1, on the reverse strand, counting down.
AGACCGCGATACGCCGAAAGAGGACTTCCTCGCCTACTACTACGACAACCTCAACGGCCACAACCAGAAATGGATCAGAGTCTATGAGCATTTCAAGACCTATTGTGGCGGAGTCTGCAAGATGGCTGACGTAACCGTGGACTTCTGCAATGGATTCCGGGATTATCTGCTCGGAGCACAGCA
>CAYNDY010000292.1:0-1587 GCA_964396105.1 uncultured Muribaculaceae bacterium | reverse complement strand
AGCAAACTTCCCGAAATTATCTCCTCAGATGTGGGGGTTATTTGCAGAGAACGATCTCGCGGCCGGCGATGTGGAGACTGACAGGGGCGGTGGAGCCTTCGAGGGAACGGACCAGAAGCTGGGCCCTTCCAGCGAACGGGGTTATGGTCAAGGCGTTGCGCTCCTCGGGAGTTTTGCCGATGGGGCGCTCTATGGCCTTAAAGGCAGGATCGCCGTTGCCCCAGCCGAGAAGCTCCGCGCCTTCGACCCTCACCTCGAGGGAATCCAGGCAGGTGCTGAGGTCAAGAATCACTACATCCTGTCCGTCTGGGCGCAGGGAAAGTTTTGTCTGAGAGTCAGCTTGAGAGAGAGCGGAGGAACTTTTCGCGGAGAAAACGCGCTCGAAGCCGCCGCCCGTCAGAATGTATTTCTCCCCGAGATGAGTTGCCGTAATCTCAAGCTCCGGGAGAGCCTCAGGGAAAAGGTCGGTGGCGACTTTGCGGCCTTTACGGTAGCCAACAGCCTTGAATGTCCCCGACTCTTTGCCGCCGCCCACTTTCCAAACCAGGTGCCCGTCAAGTGGCATCTTTTTCTTTCCGAGAGACTTATTGCCTTCGTAGAGCCGGACCTCGTCGCAGTTGGAATAGACCCAGACCTCGCCGCCGTACGGGCCGCAGATGTGAACCGTCGGCTCGGAAGGCTTCCAGGCGGCGCGAAGATAGAAGGCTTCGTCCTTAGGGAATCCGCAGTAGTCGAAAATGCCGAACTGGCTTCCTGTGGCAGGCCAGCGCATCGGATTCGGCTCTCCGCGGTAGTCAAAGCCCGTCCAGTAGAATAGGCCGAGGCCCCACGGCCTCTGTTTGTAGAACTTCCAGCCGTGCTCTATTACATTAACCCTGCCCGCAGTGTCTAGGCGGTTCAGCGGAGCCATCAGCCCACGCTCGATTTCGGTTCTATAGTGCCCCCTCGTGCCGCAGCCCGTGGTCTCTTCAGTGCCCACAGCGCATTTCTCAGGGAACTCCGCGTGATAGGCGTCCACAGGGTTCTGGACAATGTAGTTGTAGCCCAGGACATCCACTCCCTTCACAAGTTCTGGCCCGCCGCTGTTCCCGTAGGTGGAAGGGCGCGTAGGGTCAAGGCGGTGCACCTCCTCGCTCATCCTAAGGGCAATCTCGGTGCCCTGTGCGCTGTGCTCAAGGGCCCATTCCTCGTTTCCGACGCTCCAAAGGACGACGCACGGGTGGTTGCGGTCACGGTCAATCATATTGCGAAGCTGCCCTATCTGTTCCGCGTTCACGCCGAACTGCCTGTTTTCGTCGATTACGAGAACCCCCATCTCGTCGCAAAGCTCCAGCATAACGGGCGAGGCGCAGTTGTGCGAGCAGCGGATGGCGTTGAACCCGTAGTCTTTCAGCGTCTGAATCCTGTATCTCCAAAGCTCCTCAGGGACGGCAACTCCCACTCCGGCGTGGTCAAGGTGCATATTCGCCCCTTTCAATTTTACGTTTTCGCCGCTCACAAGAAGCCCCTTCGAAGGGCTGAACTCGAGGGTTCGCACTCCAAAACGGCAGGAATAGAAATCCGAAAGAGCGCCCTCGTAGAAAATCT
>CAYNDY010000291.1:0-1616 GCA_964396105.1 uncultured Muribaculaceae bacterium | reverse complement strand
CCGCTGATAACGACTTTTATCATAATGTATTCAACTTTTGCAAATATCTAATTCATTTAACTTTCGCAAGTATCTAACTTATTCATATATAAGCCTTCCCCCTCCAATCAAACTCTCAAATCCGCCCCCGCTATTCAAAAAGATAGCGGTGAATGTCCCTCACGGTCTCGTCAAGACGGGCGGAGGCGACGATGTAGGTTATGTTCCCGGGCTCAATCATTTTCCCGAAATTCTTCCTCACCGAAGGCACGGCCTCTTCAAGTGCGGCTGCGACCTCCGCCATTCCTTCGCCGATAATGCTCAGCTGACTGTAGCCGGTGCGAAGAAGAATCGGAGTGGAGGGTGCCGCAAGGGCGAGAAGACTTCCGACATTCTGCGCAAAATCCACCGTCATAAGCAGTTGCTGACCGCTGACGGCGAAGATGTCGGGCCTCAGATGCGCCTCCTCCAGACATCCCAGGATGGTTTCGCGGGAGGTTTTCGGAAGGCGGAAAAGATACACATTACGCTTGAAGGCTATGCCCAGGGCGCCCTTTCCGCTGCCGAGCGATGGGACAATCTCGGTGCCAGGGTCCTTCGGGGACATAGAATTGAGCACCCAAATCGGGATGTTTTTCTCCACTGCCGGCGCAATCGTCATCGGGTGCAGGACTTTCGCTCCGAAAAGCGCCATCCGGGAGGCCTCGTCGTAGGAAATTCGAGGGATCCTGGCCGTCGTCGGGCAGACCCTCGGGTCCGTTGTGCGTATTCCGTCCACATCCGTCCAGATTTCCACCCTTTCGGCCCCGAGCGCCGAAGCAAGGATGGAGGCGGAGTAGTCCGAGCCGCCGCGCCCGAGCACCGTAGCCGCGCCCTGGGTGGACGAGGAAATGAAGCCCTGGGTGATTACGACCCTGTTCGGCTTTCCGTCGGCGGCCTTTCCGTCGGTGGAGAACGCCGTTCCCCTCTCGAAGGTCTCGGCTACGACAGACGGCACCGCCGTGTTTATTCTGTCAAACTGCGGAGCGCCGCAAAGGTACTCCGAGTCTGTGAAAATCATCGTTCTCGCATCGGCGAACCCGGTGCGTATTCCTCTGGAATTCAGCGCATAGCAGATTATCGTGGAGGAAAGAATCTCTCCGGTGGAGATTATCACAGCCTTGATTCGGTCGGGGACATCCCCGAGGGCGGTGACAGTCCGGGTGACGGCGGAAAGGGTGTCGCAGATTTCGTTCACCTTGCCGGAAGCTTTCGCGCAGCCCTCCGGGTCAGCCGAAAGCAGCGCCGCCACGAGGTCAAGATGGCGGGTGCGGAGCTTGTAGAGGAGCGCCTCCAGAGCCTCGGAGTCCCCTTCCGCAGCCCTCGCCGCAATCTCATACAGAAGGTCCGTCACCTTCGAGAGCGCCGACACGCACACAAGGGGCTTCTCGCCGAGCCTGTCAGCGATGATTCCCATCGTGCGTGAAACGGCGTCGAATGTGCCTACGGATGTGCCGCCGAATTTAAGTACTATCATTTGCTGGCCTCCTCGTACATCCTTATATACTGCGCTGTGGCCTTTTCAAGGTCGTCCACCCTCACAAACTCATCCATCGTGTGCGCAACGAGGATTGAACCCGGTCCGCAGAGGCTGCGGT
>CAYNDY010000290.1:0-1619 GCA_964396105.1 uncultured Muribaculaceae bacterium | reverse complement strand
TTCAGCTCCCGCTTCTTCTCGTTGACCGAGACGATGAGGTCTTCGTTGAGCGGGATAATCACGTCCTCGGCCCCCTCTCTTTCCACCTCCAGGCACGGATTGCCGGGGATGTCGAGAAAATCCTTCACCGTGCCGACGAGCTTCGGGGCGTAGATTTTCCAACCTCTGAGGTCCTCGTCAGCTCCGAAATCTCCCTCCGGGTCCTCGACGAAAATCTCTTTGCCGACCAGTTCTTCCGCGTCTTCGAAACTCCGCACTCCGGTGAGCCTCACAATCGCGCGGCCGGAGCCTTTGCGGGCGAAACTTTCAATAAAAAACGGAACCGGAAGTCCGTCGAAATAGACGAATACCGGTTCCGAAATGTCCAAATCTTCGGGATCAATTGACAGAAAACTGATTATGACAGCACCGTCGGTCCCGTCAGACTTGCTTGCCTTGGCTATCCTGCTAAGCATTAAGCCTCGGCGTTCTCTGCAGGGGCCTCGGTTTCAGCGGCAGCCTCGGCAGCGGCAGCCTCTTCAGCAGCCTTAGCCTCTTCTGCGGCCTTTGCAGCCTCAGCAGCTTCCTGTGCCTTCTTTGCAAGAGCGGCAGCCCTTTCCTCGTTTACCTTGGTCTCAGCCTCTGCAGCAGCCTTGGCCTTTGCGGAAGCAGCCTTGGCAAGACCTTCCTTCTTTGCGTTGATCTTGCCCTCCTGAGCGGCCTTCCAAGCAGCGAACTTGGCGTCAGCCTGCTCCTGAGTGAGTGCGCCTTTGGCAACACCGCCGTCAAGATGCTTGCGGAGAAGTACTCCCTCGTATGAGAGAATCCTGCGGGTTACGAGTGTGAGCTCTGCACCGACCTTAACCCAGTTGAGAGCCTTGTCGAAATCGAGGACGATTGTCGCAGGGTTTGTGTTAGGGTTGTAAGAGCCGATCTGCTCGATGTAACGACCATCGCGAGGTGCGCGGGTGTCAGCCACAACAATGTGGAAGAATGCGAAATTCTTCTTTCCGTGGCGCTGAAGACGAATTTTAACAGCCATTGTGAATCTGTTTTAATTGTTAATAAAAATACCTTGTGCTTTCCTTCCCGAGGAAAAGCCCGCAAATGTAGGCATTTTATCTCAATTCCCCAAATTAATCGGTCACATCATCCACTGCAGTCCAGCCGGAAGGGATGCCGGAGGCGGAGGCAGGGGGCAACTCCAAAGTGGAGCGCTTGTGGACGGTGCCGGCGGCAGCGGCCTTTTCGAGCCAGTTGTCAAAAGCAGAGCTGTCCTGAACTGCCAGAAGTGTGGCTTCAGACTTGACCGTAACTTCAGAGATTTTTGAGCAGCCTTTGAACATTTCGCTGTAGCAGAACGTTCTTATGCCTTTTGCAGGAAGCACAGGAGCGGCCGTAAGAGAAGCGCAGTCTTTGAACATTCCGCTGTAGCAGGCATATCCAATCATTGTGGCGGGGAGCTCAGGGGCGGATGTAAGCGAAGTGCAGCCGCTGAACATATTGGCATAGCAACTCTCCTCCGCAATCGTGGCATGGAGCGTCGGAGCGGACGTCAGAGCCGTGCAGCCTTCGAACATTGAAGCGTAGCAATCCCAATAAAGCGTCGTTGCCGGGAGCTCCGGAGCTTCGGTAATCGA
>CAYNDY010000289.1:0-1661 GCA_964396105.1 uncultured Muribaculaceae bacterium | reverse complement strand
TAGGCGGCCCGAATGCCAAAATTGACGGTCTTTCAGCGAAGGAAGCCATCTCTTACCTTCGCAGCCGCAATACCTACGACGGCGAAAAGGGATTCACCGAAGACCCGTATCTCGACGAGATTTCTCTTGCAGGCACCGAAGCTTTCGACAAGTTCCTCCGCAACGAGCGCAGGATCGAAACCTGCTTCGAGGGCAGCTGGTTCTATGACATCAGGCGCTGGTCCACGACCCTTGGCGATCTGAACAAGGAGGTTCACAGAGCGACTGTCACCAGGAACGGTGAAAACGATTACACCTACGGCACCGAGGTCTTCGAGTCACGTGTATTCAGGTCAGCCTATATGCCTATCCCTTACACGGAGATGCTCAAGACAAAAGGCCTTGTACAGAACGAAGGCTGGGAAAGCTGGCAATAAAATATGGAGAACAGGAATATGAAAAAGAATGCAATTATAATTTTGGCCGCGCTCTTCGCGCTCACTTCCTGCTACGGCAGCTACATCAAGGACTCCACCTCTCAGGGGGTAGGATTCGCGAACAATGTGGATGTGAGGACAGTCGTAGTCGGCGAGGGGATGAAGTTCTCCACCGGAGTGGCTCTTGCCGGAGTCATCAACAACGGCGAGGACAGAACCGTAGGTTACACTGTGGACGAGTCCCTCGCGAACACTACCGCTCTTGCAGCGATGCAGAACCACACTCTGAGCTACATCAATGAGCTTGCGGCAGACCTCACCGAATTAAAACCGCTTCCTTCTTCAGAGTACTCTCTGGTCAATGAGGGAGGACAGGACGGGACTACAGTGATAAAGAAGGGCACCCATCTTGGCAAAATCACTGTCCAGGTGGATTCCGCGGCCTATCTCGCAGGTTCTGCAAGTATGATCCCGGACTTTGTGGTTCCGCTCAAAATCACTTCCGGCAACGGGCTTGACATAATCTCAGGCTACGAGTCCACCGTCATCGGCGTCCGCTACGAGAATATGCTCTTCGGAAACTGGTATCACGGCGGCAAGGCTACCTGCACTCTCGCTTCCGGAAAGGATTCCACAGCGACCTACGCCACCGAGATCCCTCAGTCCACGAGCAAGGTCTGGACGCTCAAAACCGTTTCTCCTCATTCCCTCACGGCAAATGCTGTGGCTGGCGAGCTCAACGGCTCCCCTGCGCAGATGAAACTCACTCTCTCTCCTGACGGCTCAATCCTCATCGAGCCCGTTTCTGGAGCGACCTACGCCGTGGAGCCTGACGGCGAGAGCCGCTTCAACCGCGCCCGTCTTCTCCAGGACCGCAAGGTGTTCCTCAAATACAAGTACACCGACTCCGAAGGCAAGCTCTGGCACGCCGTCGACACCCTCACCTTCCGCAACCGCGTACGCGACGGAGTGAACGAGTGGCAGGACGAGAATCAGGAGAACTACAAGTAGTATTTTTTTTGACCAAAAAGTAAACACACGATATGAAACGTTATATTTTTCTCGCCGCGGCAGCTGCCCTCTGTCTCTGGCAGTGCACAACCGCTGAAGTCCAGCCGCTTCAGTATGCGGCGCCGGAAGCCGAGTTCCCGACCGATGTCCCCGATTCCATCTCGATTTCGGTGGGCGACACCTGCACTTTCTCCGTCAATTTCACTTCCGGAGAGAAGCTCACCAAGGAGTGGA
>CAYNDY010000288.1:0-1665 GCA_964396105.1 uncultured Muribaculaceae bacterium | reverse complement strand
GCAGCCTGGCCCTGCAGGGCTTCCTCCTCTACGTCTTCGCCGTCTTGTTACTACTGTAAAAGGGGGTGGAAATTGAAAAATAATTTGCAGTTATGGATTTTATCCGTAAATTTGCAGCGATGTGAATTAGAGCAAGACGCAAGCCCTTGCTAAATGTTATAAATACAGAGTATAGTTCCGTAAGGAATCGTGCTCTGTATTTTGTTTTAACGGACGATGTACTTTTGTATTCGTTCAGTCTACGATTTTGCAGATGAGGGTGGCGGAGGTGCAGTCCTGGACCTTTACATTGACGTAGTCTCCGGAGCGGAGCGGCTCCATTCCGCGTGCTTTCCTGGAGGCGGACTCTGAGGGGAAGACGCACATCTTGTTGTTGCCGGCCCTGCCGCAGAGATCGTCCGGATTGCGCTTTGACGCTCCCTCGATGAGGACCTTGAAGGTCTTGCCGAGGTCCCGCTGATTGCTCCTCAGGCTCATACGGGTCTGCAGAGCTATGATTTCGTTGAGGCGGGCGGTCTTCACCTCCGGCGGGACGTCGTCAGGATAGTGGCGGCCGGGTCTTTCGGAGTACTGGAACATAAACGCCGAGTCGAAGCAAACCTGCTCGAAGAGGGAGAGGGTGTCCTTGTGGTCCTGCTCCGTTTCTCCGCTGAAACCAGCAATCACATCGGTGGAGAGGCCGCAGTCAGGCATAATCTCGCGGATTTTCGCAACCCTTTCGAGGTACCACTCCCTGTCGTATTTTCTTCTCATCTTCTCCAGCATCGCGCTCGAACCGCTCTGAACCGGGAGGTGGATGTGGCGGCAGATGTTCTCGTGGGCGGCGATGGTGCGGATGACTTCGTCGCTGATGTCCTTGGGATGGGAGGTGGAAAAGCGCACGCGAAGATCCGGGCTTATGGCTGCGACCATTTCTAGAAGCCGTGCGAAATTAACCGTCTCGCCGCCCTCCTGAGCACATTCTGAAAGGCCCTCCTGAGCGCCCTCTGAAACGCCAACCTTAGCGCCAGCTGAAATGCCTCCCTGAGCGCCCTCAGCGCGACATTCCTTCCAAAGATAGGAATCCACATTCTGGCCCAGCAGGTTCACTTCCTTGTAGCCGTTCTCGAACAGCTCCCTCGCCTCGCGGACAATCGAATGAGGGTCGCGGCTGCGCTCGGCTCCGCGGGTGTAAGGCACTACGCAGTAGGAACATACGTTGTTGCATCCGCGCATAATCGAGATGTAGGCGGACACACCGTTGCGGTCGAGCCTCACCGGCGAAATGTCGGCGTAGGTCTCCTCGCGGGAGAGCAGGACATTAATCTGCGGAGAATCCGGGCGCACATCCCTCAAAAGAGCGGGAAGACTTCTGTAGGCATCCGGGCCCACAACAACGTCCACTTTTTCCAGCAGTTTGTCCTTCAGCCTTTCGGCCATACAGCCCACGATGCCGATGATGACCCTCGGGTCGCGCTTTTTCTGGAGCCTGAACTGCTCTATCCTTCCCCAAATCCTCTGCTCGGCGTTGTCACGGATGGAACAGGTGTTCGCCAGAATCACGTCTGCCTTGTCCATATCCTCGGTCAGCGCATATCCCTCCTTCTGAAGAATGGAGAGTATGACTTCGCTGTCATTGACATTCATCTGGCATCCGTAGGTCTCGATATATACCTTCGGACGGCT
>CAYNDY010000287.1:0-1692 GCA_964396105.1 uncultured Muribaculaceae bacterium | reverse complement strand
TAGCAGATGGCGGTGTCCCACTGGAAGTCATATTTTCCGCTCATTCCGTAAACTCCGGCGAAGTGTCCGCTGAGGTAGTCCTTCTTGTCGTTGCGGATGAACCACCAGCGCGGCTCAAGTCCCATCTCCCAAAGCTGGAAGCAGTATTTCTTGCCGTTAGGACCCCAGTTCCACCACGGGAAGAGGTCTTCAAAGGCGATGGAGAAGCGTTTTCCGATCGGGAATTCAATCTCGGCGTTGAGCGCTGTGGCAGCGTCGAAAAGCAGGTTGGACTTAAGGGCCGGGTACCAGTATTTTCTCGGAGCTACGCTGTCCGCCTTTTCCTGAATTGGTGCCACGCGGAGGCTGTCGATAGTAATCTCGGTGTTCGTTATGGTGTCCTGAGGCTCCTCAATCACCACATCGTCGACGAGAACAGGCGGAGTGACCTTAGTCGTGTCAATGAGCTCCGGTGCGAGCGGCTCCGCGTGGGTGGAGTCCGCTGCGGGGAAGAGAGGGTGCGAAACCACCACAATCTCGGCGTAGCGGAGGTAGCGGAGGATGTTGCGGCGGATGTAGGTGTACGGCCTTCCGTCCCTCATCTCCATCACTCTCTTGAAGATGGCGTCAGGGTGCTCCTTCGGATGTTTTTCAAATTCATCGACAACTTCCTGACGGTATGGAAGCCCCTTGGCCTCCTTGACCATCTGGAGGAACTCCGGATAGTTGGAACCCAGCGGAACGACGCTCATACTTCCGAGCATACCCTCGTGGAGGGTCTTTGCAAGGTGCCCGCGCATAGTCTCGCCTCTCTTGCGGGAGAGCTTGTCGTTGTACCAGACATTTCCCTCAGGGGAGGAGCTGGAAACGAGCGACACACTGTCGAGGTGGGCAACCTTCAGAAGGGAGTCCATTCTGTGGAGCGTGGAGCTGTTGTTCATATAGGTGGTGTCCAGTCCGGACTTGTCCCAGCGGTAGTAGATTTTGAAGGTGTCGCGGTGGAAGATGCGTGGAGCGGCTGTGCTGTCCTTTGCGGCGCCGTTCTTTGCTGTGCTGTCTTTGAGCGCGGCTGCGGCGGCCTCTTCGGAGGCGGGCGCCTTAAGAGAATCCTGTGCTTCAGTATAGAAAACACTCAAACCGCCCTCACCGGTTTCAGTTTTCGCGGTAAGAGAGGCGGCAAATGCCAGGTGTGCAAGCACACTGAGAGTGAACAAAAATTTATTTGTCATCTATACATACACAACGCTACCACTCCCGTACGAAAAAAATACATACATACTGAATCAACGCCCAAGACCACTGTCGGCGGGGTGATAGCGTAACATAATTGACTGCAAAGGTAGTGCTAAAATTCTTATTTCCAAAACTTTATGCGGAAATTTTTGCATCGGGGGGGGTAATTGGTTGAATTTCAGCGCATTAAATTTTGTGAAAAAAGCGTCGCTTTGTATTCATAAAGCGTCTTTTCGTCATATTTTTAAGCAAAATACCGCTTTTCGCTTAAAAATCGACGCTGATTCTCGGGGATTGATTTAGGAATGTTTGCGATTTCCCTTGCGCTCCACTTGGGGCACTCCGGAGCGAGAGGTGAAGTGAGGCTGTGGCAGGGGCGCAGCGCCGCAAACTTACTGTTCCTTTATGGCTTTGAGAAGGAGGGCTTCGATTTGGGCTCTTATCCGGGAGCCGGGGCGGAGGCTGTCGTTCACCATTATC
>CAYNDY010000286.1:0-1733 GCA_964396105.1 uncultured Muribaculaceae bacterium | reverse complement strand
ATATCTCTCAATATGGAAAAAATAATCGCTCATCAGCTCCTTTCTATCGGAGCAGTCTTCCTTCGTCCGGAGGAGCCGTTCACCTGGGCCAGCGGCATCAAAAGCCCGATTTACTGTGACAACCGTCTGACTCTCTCAGCCCCTTCGGTGAGACAGAAAATAGAGACCGGACTCGCTTCAATAGTTATGAAGCAATACCCTGAGTGCGAGATGCTTATGGGCACATCCACAGCCGGAATCGCCCACGCTGCCATCACCGCCTCCATCCTCGGACTCCCGATGGGATATGTCCGCAGCGAGGCCAAGGGTCACGGCAGAGGAAACAGGATTGAGGGAAAGATGGAGAAAGGAACGAAAGTCGTTGTGATTGAGGACCTTATCTCAACGGGCGGAAGCGTCCTGGATGTTGTGGAGGCTCTTCGCGAGGAGGGCGCCGAGGTGCTCGGAATCGCCAGCATCTTCACCTACGGCATCCGCAAGGGAAAGGAGAGAATCGCAGCCGCAGGCACTGTGAACTACAGCCTCAGCAACCTCGACGCCCTTGTTGAAGTTGCCGCCGAGGAAGGCTACATAGCCCCGGAGTGGAAAAGCAAAATCCTCGAATTCAGAGACAGCCTGTAGGGGGAGGCGCATTCCACTGAATGATTATCGGCGCCTGAGCGTGCGAAATTTCATAAGAATTTAATTGTCAGAAATTTATGAAACATCTTATTGACCCGACGGACCTCACCAGAGAGGAAACCGACGAAATAATAGCCCTTGCGGAGGAGATAATCGCAAACAGGGAAAAATATCAGAGCGTGATGGCTCACCGCAAGCTCGCCACGCTTTTCTACGAACCGAGCACCCGTACAAGGCTCAGTTTCACTGCCGCAATGATGGAACTCGGCGGCAATGTTCTCGGATTTTCCGATGCGAAGAACTCCTCAGTGTCAAAGGGCGAGACCGTTCAGGACACCGTGAGGGTTGTGGGCTGCTTTGCCGACATCATCGCAATGCGCCACAGCCTTGAGGGAGCGCCGCTTGTTGCCGCTGAAGTGGCCGGTGTGCCGATTATCAACGCCGGCGACGGAAGCCACAGCCACCCTACCCAGACCCTCACCGACCTTCTCACAATCAAGAGGGAGAGGGGCGGAATTGAAGGAATCACCATCGGTTTCTGCGGCGACCTCCGCTTCGGCCGCACCGTGCACTCGCTCATCAAGGCGCTTTCACGCTACAAGGGGATAAATGTCGTTCTCATCGCCCCGCCGGAGCTCCGTCTTCCGAGCTACATCAAACAGGACGTGTGCGATAAGATGGGAGTGAAATACAGGGAAACCACTTCCCTCGACGAGGCTCTTCCTGAGCTGGACGTTCTCTATATGACAAGGGTCCAGAAGGAGCGTTTCCTTGACGAGGACGAGTTCGACAGGGTTAAGGACAGTTTCATCCTGGATGCAAGGAGAATGGCGCTGGGGAAAAAGGATATGTGCGTGCTCCATCCGCTCCCCCGCGTGAACGAGATTCTGCCGGAGGTGGACGCCGACCCGAGGGCGGCGTATTTCCGCCAGGTGGAGAACGGCAAGTTCGTCAGGATGGCGCTTATCTGCAAGCTGCTGGAGTGGAAAAACGACCCTGCACACCAGATGCCCTCCGCTGAGGCTCCCCTGCTGGACCCGGCGCTTCACTGCTCCAACCCTAAGTGCATCTGCAACAACGAAAAAGTGCAGCCGCGTTTCCGCCGCTGCACC
>CAYNDY010000285.1:0-1743 GCA_964396105.1 uncultured Muribaculaceae bacterium | reverse complement strand
CGATGGAGGCCTCGGTGTGCTCCTTGGAGGACCCGGTGGCGCCTCCGATGCCGTCCCTGCCGGTGCGTCCGCCAAGAAGCAGGATCACATCGCCCTCTGCGGGGCTTTCCCTGCGTACATTCTCAGCCTTGACGGCTCCGACCACCGCTCCGACTTCAAGCCGCTTTGCGGTGTAGCCCTCGTGGTAGATTTCGCGGACATTGGTGGTGGCAAGGCCGATCTGATTGCCGTAGCTGGAATATCCTGCGGCAGCCTTGCGGCTGATTTGTTTCTGCGGGAGCTTGCCGGGAAGGGTTTCGCTTACAGGGCGGCAGATGTCGCCCGCTCCCGTCACCCTCATCGCCTGATAGACGTATGCCCTGCCTGAAAGAGGGTCGCGGATTGCCCCGCCGAGGCAGGTCGCTGCGCCTCCGAAAGGCTCGATTTCGGTCGGGTGGTTGTGGGTTTCGTTCTTGAACTGCAGCAGCCATTTCTCCATTTTTCCGTCCACATCCACATTGACATAGATGCTGCAGGCGTTGTTCTCTTCGCTCTGCTCCAGGTCCTGAAGAAGACCCTTGCTGCGGAGATACCTTCCGCCGATTGTGGCCAGTTCCATAAGGCAGAGGCTCTTGCCTTCGCGCCCGAGTTCTTTCCGGACGGCCTTGAGCTCCTCGATGGAGGCTTCAATCTCCGGGCGGATGAAGGAGTCGTCCACTCCTATGTTTTCAAGTTCGGTGGTGAAAGTCGTGTGGCGGCAGTGGTCGCTCCAGTAGGTGTCGAGGATGCGGAGCTCGGTCTCGGTCGGGTCGCGATGCTCGGCGGTGAAGTATTTCACAACCTCGGCAAGGTCGTCGGAGTTCATCGCCAGGCCCCAGTTGTTGCGGAAAGCCTCAAAATCCTGAGGTTTCATCGCCGTGAATCCCTTCAGGGAGGCGACAGGCTTCACGTCGGCCTTTTCGTTGTACTCGAGAACCCCGAGGTTCTTCACCCGGGACTCCACTGCGTTGACGTAGTAGTGCTCCACAGCGGCAAGATCCCCGTCGGAGACCTCGTCGTCAAATATGAGAAGGCGCGAACTTCTGATTCGAATGTCGGCCTCCGGGTCTATGAGGTGGACACAGTCCACTGCCGAAGAGGCTCTCTGGTCAAACTGGCCGGGGATGTATTCCACAGCGAGATATTTCCTTCCTTCAAGCGGGCAGGAGTCGCTGACGGTGTCGGTCACTCTTTCGCCGAAAACGGTGTAGCGGCACTTCTCGAGAAGGTCATCAGTGAAACCGAAAAGGTCATAGACATTCAGAAGCCTGAGGGAACGGAGGGAGAGAGAGAGGTTTTCATTGAATTCCTTTCGGAGGCTTTCTGCCTCAACCCGGAATTCCGAACGCTTCTCTACAAAAATGCGGTGTGCTTTCATATTGTTTAGAGTTCTGTCTGGAGTACCTTGTCTGCCTGACTCTTGCGGAATGCTTCAAGTGCCTCGGCGAGGTGCGCGTCACTGAGCGCAAGAATCGATATTGCATATAGGGCGGCGTTTTTCGCCCCGTTTATTGCCATAGTCGCCACCGGAATCCCGGATGGCATCTGCACAATTGACAGAAGAGAGTCAAGTCCACCAAGTGCAGCACTCTTGATCGGGACTCCAATCACGGGAAGCGAGGTCAGGGCCGCAGCCATTCCCGGAAGATGTGCGGCGCCGCCGGCCCCCGCAATAACGATGTCCACTCCCCTTTCGCGGGCCGAGGCCATATATTCACAGAAAAA
>CAYNDY010000284.1:0-1757 GCA_964396105.1 uncultured Muribaculaceae bacterium | reverse complement strand
AGGGCGTGAACCGCGTGGTGTACGATATATCATCAAAACCGCCTGCAACCATCGAATGGGAATGAAAATCGCCAGAAATGGCGCATTGCTGTTTTTCAAAAAATGTATTAACTTTGCAGTTCGGATTTGCCTCCGTAGTTTAATGGATAGAATTTCAGATTCCGGTTCTGACGGTTGCGGTTCGATTCCGCACGGGGGTACGAGAAAAGCCACGAATTTCGTGGCTTTTCTCGTATTTACCATTCTTTCATATACTCGTATTTACCTTTCTTTCGTGTAGAAATCGATCAGGCGGCTCAGGGCGCGGCGGCAGACGGGGCAAAAGCCCTCGGCGGCGTTGGTGCGCATTCGGCAGTTGTCGGCGGGGCGGTAGACTCCGTGAAGCATATAGCCGCCTCCTTCATACACGCCTATTTTGTCAATGCCCTCCTGGGTGTTGTCCAAAGAGTCGGTGTCGTAGTGACCGCCGGGGGTCGGGACAGGGGTGCCCTCCGGGAGCATATCCTGCCACTTTGACGGGAAGTCCACCAGAGTCGTTATGTTCGGCTCCCAGGGCTCTACGCCGGTGTCGTAACTTTCGTCAAGGACATCGTCGAAATCGTAGAAATACTCGTCGGCGAGACCACCGAAACTGTGGCCGAACTCGTGGACTACCACCGGACGGAATGCGCTGTGGTGGGCCGTGGTGAGGGTGTAGGAGTTGAAAATGCCTCCGCCGCCGTAGGTCGGAGTGTTGGCGAGGATTATAATGTGCTCGTAAGGTATGCCTCCGAGAAGATTATGAATCTGGAAAACCCGCTCGGTGGTGAGGTAGCGGTCGGAGTAGAATGTGGAGAAATGGGATGCGACTGCAGTTGTCCTCCACTCCCCTTTCAGCGGCTCGCTCACTCCGCTGTCCTCCGAAATTGTGTCGACTTCAATGATATTGAGCTGCGATTTTTTCTCGGAAAAAGGCGCGGCGGCAAGAAGAGCCTCGCAGGCCGTAAGGGCGTCGGAGTGGAATTTTTTCATTTCCTTCCGGGAATATCCTTCCGCAAGTATCACGATGTCAATGCATTCGCGGCTGTCTCCCCCCTTGTGGAGATAGCTCCAGCGGGCCTTCGAAGGGGCTTCACTGCGAATGAGGATGTCCGAAGGGTCGAGAGTGAAACTGTTTTCGGCCGCAACGGCTCCCCTTTTGTCGAAAAGCCTTGCCGTCACCACCGCCTTCTCCTTCGGGAAAGGAAGCAGGGCCGTGTGCTCGAAACTCTTTGATTTATAATGGGCTTCATCAGTGGAGAGCCACTCCGTGAAAAGCGAGGAGAAGGCCCAGGAGTAGATCCTTTCGCCGGTCTCGAAATCCGTCATCTCCACCTCTCCGTTGCCTTTGAGCGGCATCGAGTCAAGATTTACCCTGCGTCCATACCAGCCGTCGCTGCTCCAGAGAGAACTCAGACAGATGGACTGGGAGGAGGCGTTGCCGCAGAAATTGTAGTCCACCCTGAGGGTCTTGTTCTCAAAGCGGTCTGAAAATGACGCTGCGCCGGCGGAAAGGATGCCCGCAAAGGCTGCCGGGACAAGGCAGAGGAGCAGGCGGAGATGTGTTCGCAAATTCATAAAACTATAATTTATTTAACTTTAGCAAGTATCTAACTTATTTATACATAACCCTTCCCCCTCTAATTACCCTCTCAAATCCCACGCACTTTTTCCTCACACAAATCCTCCCGCATTTTTTATCTGAACCCCCTGCACCCCCTGTCAGGGGGATTTTTTAC
>CAYNDY010000283.1:0-1760 GCA_964396105.1 uncultured Muribaculaceae bacterium | reverse complement strand
GCCTCAACCGTGAGAGTTGCATGCGGGACAAGGCGGAGCCTCTCCTTCGGGATAAGCTTTCCGGTCACGCGGCACACTCCGTAGGTCTTGTTCTCGATGCGCGCAAGAGCCGCCTCAAGATTCTGTATGAACTTGTACTGGCGCTGTGCGAGCTGTCCGGCCTCTTCCTTTGAAAGGGAAGCCGCGCCCTCCTCAAGAGCCTTGAATGTAGGTGATGTGTCGTCGATGTCGTTGCTTGAAGACTGAGTGACGGCCTGTCTGAGGGCCTTGTACTCTTCCTTTGCGGTTGCGAGTTTCTCGAGTATTATCTGTTTGAATTCCTGGAGGTCCTCGTCGCTGTAACGTACCTGAAAATCAGTGCCGTTAGTTTTTTTCTCTTCTGCCATAGTTGTTTGTCTTTAGTTTTCGGGCGAGCCCGAAATATGTTTTAAGAAAGATTATGCAATTTTAACGTCTATATTCACGCTTCCCTCTCCCCACTCGACATCCTTTCCAGTCGGGGCCGCAGCCATCGAAACCTCAAGCGAAAGGGTCTGGGAGGCGATATATTCCCCGAAGGATGAGAGAGCGTCGGCAATTTCAGCCTTATACTCGGGAACGGAGGCATAAACTGCCACCTTCACCCTGTCTGTCACCTCGAACCCGTTGTCCTTTCGGAGGTTCTGGATTCTGTTTATAAGCTCACGGGCCGTGCCTTCCCTGCGGAGGGAGTCGGTCACGGTGATGTCAAGCGCAAGGGTAAGCGGACCGTCGCTTGCAACGAGCCAGCCCGGCATATCCTCGGAGGTGATTTCATAGTCGCCCTTGCAGAGAACGACCTCGCCTGAAGGCAGCGCGAGTTTGTATTCGTCCGAAGCCTCGATTGCGGCGATAGTCTCCTGGGACATCTGAGGGAACGCCGCAGCGATTTCCTTCATCTGCTTGCCGTACTTCTTGCCGAGAGTCTTGAAATTCGGTTTGATTTTCTTCGTGATTATGCCTGCGGTGTCGTGGATGAACTCGGCCTCCTTGACGTTCACTTCATTAAGAAGCAGAGTCTTAACCCGTTCAAGCTGCTCCTTCACCTTGTCGCTGATGACAGGAATGACGAGCTTTGAAAGCGGCTGACGGACCTTTATGTTCACCTTGCGGCGGAGTGCGAGCACCATTGACGACGCCCTCTGCGCAAGCTCCATCCTCTCCTCGAGGTCCTTGTCAACGAGCTCTTCACGGCACTCGGGCATAGCCTCGTAGTGCACTGAACGGAACTCATCTGAGGCTGCGCAGACGCCGGTAAGGTCGATGAAAAGACGGTCCATAAAGAACGGCGCGATAGGAGCCGCGAGCTTCGACACTGCGAGAAGCACCTCGTAGAGGGTCTGGTAGGCGGAAAGCTTGTCGGAGTCCATCTCCCCTCCCCAGAATCTCTTGCGCCCGAGTCTCACGTACCAGTTGCTCAGGTGATCGCAGACAAAGTCCTGGATGAGACGGCCGGCCTGGGTTACGTCATAGTCCTCGTAGGCCGCACGGGTGTCCTTTTCAAGGCTGTTCAGGAGCGAAATGATCCAGCGGTCAAGCTCCGGACGCTCCGCGTAAGGAATCTGCGGCGCGGACGGATCAAAATTATCCACATTCGCATAGAGGGCGAAGAACGAGTAGGTGTTGTAGAGCGTTCCGAAGAACTTTCTTCTCACCTCGTCCACTCCGGCCTCGTCGAAACGGAGGTTGTCCCACGGCTGGGCGTTGGTGAGCATATACCAGCGGAGCGCGTCTGCGCCGTA
>CAYNDY010000282.1:0-1763 GCA_964396105.1 uncultured Muribaculaceae bacterium | reverse complement strand
CCGCTTTGAGGGCCTCGCTACAGTCCTCGTATTCCGCGAGCAGCATCCCTTCGAGCTTATCCATCGCCTTGAGCATCGCTTCGGTCTCGGCGTCGCTTTTTGTTTTCGAACCGCTTTCCCCAGCCGCAGCCGAGCCTGCTGCCGAACCGCCATTTCCCGCTGCCTCGTCCTCCTCGTCAGGGTCGAACGCACCGGCCTTTTTCATAAGATTCAGCCAGAACTTGCTGATGTATTCCCCCTGGAATTTCTTCGTCTTGTCCTTCTTGCCGAACTCTTTCACAAGGCTCTTGAGGCCCTCGCGGGGCACTTCCTTACCTGGGGTGAGCGTCTGGGCGGAGGCGCCGGCGCACAGAATGAGGGAGGTGAGGCAGGCGAATACCGCCAGAGTGAATTTTTTGTCCATAATTTTTTCGTTATCGCCCGCAAAGATAGGCAGTATTTTCCGGGATTTTAACTATCTTTGAAAGATTAATGGGAATACTTGCAAATCACGGTGGATCGAACAGGTAATCCCTTAAAAGAATGTGATATGGAAAAGAAAATACTGCTGTCCCTGATGGTCTCTCTCACTCTTGCCTGCGTGGCCACTGGCGCTGAAAACATAAAAGGCAGGGTATGCTGCGGAGGCACAGGCGTCGGGGGCGTTGAGGTTTCCGACGGAGTTTCCATCGTCCGCACCGACTCCCGTGGGCGCTACACCCTTGACCTTTCGCCCGAAAGCCGGTTTGTCTTTCTCAGCACCCCGAGCGGATATATTTCCTCCACCCGCGGGGGCGAGACCTGTTTCTGGAAGGCCGTGAGGGAAGGGGAGAGGCGCTACGATTTCTCCCTGGAGAAAAATCCGCAGGACGACACCTGTCACGAGGTCGTCGTTCTTGCCGACCCGCAAATCTCTGACGCAGAGGAGTTTCCGCTTCTTAGAGAAAATGTCCGCGCTCTTTCCGCCGAGGCCGCCCGGCTTCGCTCCTCTCGTTACACCTTCGGAGTATGCCTTGGGGACATCGTGGGCTGGAACCACGCCCTCTACGGAGAATACAACGAAATTATGGACTCCACGGGACTGGAGTTCCGCAGCGTCATCGGCAACCACGATATGACCAACTACGGCCGCTCCTTCGAGACCTCCACCGCCGACTATGAGCGCACCTACGGCCCGACATACTACTCCTACAACGTGGGCCGGGTCCACCACATCGTTCTGAACGACAACTTTTTCGTCGGTAAGGACTGGTACTACATCGGCTATCTGCCTGAAAGTCAGCTCCGCTGGATGGAGGAGGACCTTAAAGGTGTGTCAAAGGAAACGCTCGTCGTGCTTTCCGTCCACATCCCGACGACCCTGGACGAGAAGGACCGCACCGGCTACTATTTCGACTACGGGATGATTTCCGAGGTGCTCTGCAACAAAAAGGCTGTTTATGACATTCTTGCGCCCTACCATGCCCTCATCCTTTCCGGGCACATTCACACCTGCAACAACCAGATGATAAATGAGCGGCTGGAGGAGCACAACATAACATCGCTTGGCGGCGCGTGGTGGTGCGGCCCGGTCTGCATCGACGGCTCTCCTGCGGGCTTCAAGGTCTATTCGTTCAACGGGACGGATGTAAGCTGGAGGTTTGTAAGCTGCGGAAATCTCGGTGCCTCTTCTGAGGCAGAGTCTTCCGATGAAGTCTCCGATGAAGTTTCCGATGAAGTCTCCGCTGCGGCCCAGTGCGACGCTGACCCTGCCGAGGGGCACCTCAAGGTCTATGTTGACGACC
>CAYNDY010000281.1:0-1782 GCA_964396105.1 uncultured Muribaculaceae bacterium | reverse complement strand
CCGAGGTCCGCGACAACTACAACGAGATGATCTTGATTTTCAAGGAGTTCTCCCTTATTTTCAGGGCCTATGACGACGGCGTGGCCTACCGCTTCATCTCCAATCTCAAAAAGGCGGAGGTGGACGTGCTTTCCGAAAGGGCGGAATTCAACTTCTGCGGCGACTGGAAGGCATATATCCCGTATGTGACAAAGGGCGCGGGACCTTTTGAAAAGCAGTTCTTCAACTCTTTCGAGAACACCTACAAGGTCTCCAAGCTCTCCGGGTGGGAAAAGGACCGGCTTGCGTTCCTGCCGCTTGCCGTCGCTGCAGACAGCGGCACCAAGGTTCTCGTGACGGAGGCCGCCCTTGAGAACTATCCCGGGATGTATCTTTACAACGCTGACGGCGGTACCTCCCTCACCGGAGTCTATGCCCCTGTCCCCAAGACCACGGAGCAGGGCGGCCACAATATGCTTCAGCAGAAGGTGACTTCAAGGGAAGAGTACATCGCACGGGTTTCCGGCAGGGAGGCTTTCCCGTGGAGGGTCATTATGGTGACCGGGGATGACGTTTCGCTTGCAGTGAACGATATGGTCTGGAAACTTGCCTCTCCTGCGGCTCCCGGGGAGGATTTCAGCTGGGTCAAGCCCGGAAAAGTCGCCTGGGAGTGGTGGAACGCCTGGAATCTTTATGGCGTCGATTTCAAATCCGGCATCAACAACGACACATATAAATATTACATAGACTTCGCCGCCGACAAAGGAATAGAGTATGTCATCCTCGACGAAGGCTGGGCTGTGAACCTTCAGGCCGACCTTATGCAGGTGGTGCCGGAGATTGACCTTCCGATGCTCTGCGACTATGCCGCCGAAAGGGGAGTGGGCCTCATCCTCTGGGCCGGCTACTGGGCGTTTGACCGCGATATGGAGAATGTCTGCAGCCACTATGGCAAAATGGGCGTCAAGGGGTTCAAATTGGACTTTATGAACAGGGACGACCAGACTATGGTGCAGTTCTACTCCCGCGCTGCCCAGACCTGCGCGCGGTATCATCTTCTGGTAGACTTCCACGGCGCCTACAAACCGGTCGGTCTCAGCCGCACCTGGCCGAATGTCGTCAATTACGAGGGCGTGCACGGTCTGGAAAAGATGAAATCTAACAAAAAGGATGTGGATCAGGTCACCTACGATGTGACTGCCCCGTTCATCAGAATGGCTGCAGGGCCGATGGACTACACTCAGGGCGCAATGCGCAACGCCACCCGCGGCAACTACCGTCCGGTGCGCTCCGAGCCGATGAGTCAGGGCACAAGGTGCCGTCAGCTTGCGGAATATGTGATTTTCGATTCTCCACTCAATATGCTCTGCGACTCCCCGTCCAACTATCTGAGAGAGCCTGAATGCACGGATTTCATCGTTTCAGTTCCGACGGTTTGGGACGAGAGCCTCGGGCTCTGCGGTGAGATCGGAGGGTATATCAGCCTTGCGCGCCGAAGCGGAGATGATTGGTTTGTCGGGGCGCTTACCGGCTGGGATGGAAGGACTCTCACTCTGGATTTTGGCTTTCTTGGCGAAGGCGAGTGGGAGATGGAGATTTTCCGTGACGGAGTGAATGCCGACAAGGCGGCCTGCGACTACATTAGGGAGTTCGCCCCCGTGCCGGCTGACCGCAAGGTTACAATGAAGATGGCACCCGGCGGCGGCTGGGTCTGCCGGATAAGAGCAGCGCACTAGGCGACCGCTTTTTATTCGGCCTTTTTCTTATTACTATAACGATTTAGATACTTTTCAAAGAGGGCCT
>CAYNDY010000280.1:0-1798 GCA_964396105.1 uncultured Muribaculaceae bacterium | reverse complement strand
TATATGCTTGTGGGCGGAATGCCTCAGGCTGTAAATACCTATCTCGACACCAAAAATCTCAGCAGCGTGGATGCCACAAAGCGGGAGATTATCGATTTGTATGCAGAGGATTTCAGAAAGATTGATCCGTCGGGAAAAGCGGCGAGGCTTTTCCTATCCGCCCCGTCACAGCTCACGGGCAATGCGGCGCGATATAAAGTTTCTTCCGTATTGGGGCGCAGTGTGGACAGGGACGAGATGGGAGAAATAATTCAGGATATGGAGGACAGTATGGTGGTCAATTTCTCCTACCACGCCAACGACCCGTCTGTCGGGCTTGCGCAGCACACGAATCCGGGACGGTACAAAATGTTTATCGGAGACACGGGGCTGTTCACCACCCTTGCGTTTCTGGACAATGAGGTGAGCGACAATATAATCTACCGTAAACTGTTGAGCGACAAGTTGTCAACTGATTTGGGCTATGTGTATGAGAATGTCGTCGCCCAGATGCTCCGCTCCGCCGGAAACAGGCTGTTCTACCACACCTGGCCGACAGAAAGCGGCAAGCACAACTATGAGATTGATTTTCTGCTTTCAAGGGGTAACAAAATATGCCCGATAGAAGTCAAATCCTCTGGCTACCGGTCCCATTCATCACTCGACGAGTTTTGCAGGAAATTCTCCGACAGGGTCAGTTCAAAGTACCTGATTTACACCAAAGACTTAAAAAAAGAAGGTGACATTCTCTATGTCCCCGTCTATATGACGCAATTCCTTTAAAATTTGCCTTCTTTATTGGCGTCCTTGATGCTCTGGTAGAGGTAGGTCGGATATTTTCCGCTGAAGCAGGCGAGGCAGAGTTCGCTGCGGTGACCGGCCTCGTAGAGCGCGCTCTCGGAAAGAAACGCCAGGGAGTCGGCTCCGAGCTGAACACGGACTTCCTCCAGACTTTTCTGGGCGCAGATTAGCTCGTCGTAGGTGGAGATGTCCACTCCGTAGAAGCACGGACTCTTGATCGGCGGGCTGGCAATGCGGATGTGCACCTCGCTGGCCCCGGCCTCGCGGAGCATCTGAACTATTCGTCTTGAGGTGGTGCCCCTCACGATGGAGTCGTCAATCAGAACGACCCTCTTGTCCTTCACTATGGTTTTGACGGCCGAAACTTTCATCCTCACTCCCTTCTCCCTCAGTTCCTGGGAAGGCTGGATGAAGGTTCTTCCCACATATTTGCTCTTGATAAGGCCCATCTCGTAGGGGAGTCCCGACGCTTCGGCATATCCCATCGCGGCGCTCAGGCTCGAATCCGGCACGCCCACCACGATGTCCGCGTCGGCGGGAGCCTCCCTGTAGAGAAGAGCACCGCTCAACTTTCTGAAATTGTGCACGTTGCAGCCTTCGATGTCGCTGTCGGGACGCGAGAAATACACATACTCCATCGCGCACATATAATTGTGCCTGAAGTCGGAATAGCGGTTGCTCCGCACCCCGTTGTGGTCGATGGTGACGACTTCCCCGGGCTCGATGTCGCGGATATATTCCGCCCCGATCACGTCGAACGCGCAGGTCTCGCTGCTCACGGCATAGCCCCCGCCTATCTTTCCGAGCGAAAGTGGCCTCAGACCGTGCTTGTCGCGGCAGACATAGATCCTGTTTTTCGTCATAATGAGGAAGGCGAACGCCCCCTCCATCATATTCAGGGCCTCCTTTATGGTCTCGATTCTCGGGCGCTTGCGCTCCTTGGTGTCTTTTCGGATGAGGTGCGCGAGGATTTCGCTGTCGGAGGTGGACTGGAAGATGCTTCCGCGGTCCTCGAGGT
>CAYNDY010000279.1:0-1800 GCA_964396105.1 uncultured Muribaculaceae bacterium | reverse complement strand
CCGGCATCCGCGAGCACCGTCGTGAGATGAACGTCGGATTCAACGCAAGCTACGTCTATGACGACCGCTACATCATCTCCACCACAATGAACGAGCACGGAACCTACGCTCTTGTCAATAACTGCTGGAGCTACTCCCCGACAGTGGGGCTGGGCTGGATTATGTCCAACGAGAAGTGGCTTCGCGGCATCAGCGGAATGGATTTTCTCAAACTCCGTTTCCAGGCGGGACTGCTCTACTACGATTCCGCGTTCTCGGCGAACTACGAGTATGACAACTACTCCAACAACAGCACCGGCACTCTTTTCGGACCTTATAAAGGCAGCTCTACCTGGTTCGGCACGACTCAGGGCGATGTCGTTTACCGCACTCTCATTTCCAGACTCGGAAACCCGAGCCTGACCCTTCAGAAGCGTCCGGAGGCCTCCATCGGTCTTGACGGACTCTTCCTCGGAAAGCGGCTTTCAACATCCCTCACCTACTACAACTTCCTCAACTACGGCCCTGTGGCGGCCCTTTCCAATGTGATTCCGGGAGTTACCGGCGTTTCCAGCGCTTCATACTATATGAACTACTCCAACACCGCCTTCCAGGGTTATGAGGTTTCCCTCGGATGGAAGGATTCCGTCGGAAAGGACTTCTCCTATTCCATCAATGCCTGGGGCACAGGAAGGTTCTCAAAGAGACTCAGAGTTGACGAGCTCAGCTACAGCGAGTCTTACCGTTCCGCTGTCGGCACATCCGCAACAGCCATCTGGGGCTACCGCTACATCGGCCAGTTCCAGACCGACGCTGAGACTCTCGAAGTCCCTCAGTCTTTTGACAGCTCGCTTCAGGCAGGTGACTTCAAGTATCAGGATATGAACGGAGACGGCTACATCGACTCTTCCGACGAGTGCGTCATCGGTGAAAGCAACTCCGCCCTCTACTACGGCATCACCCTTAATCTCAAGTACAGGGATTTCGACCTGCTTGTCACCGGAACCGGACGCTCTTCCTGCGACCTTCTGATGAACAACGCCTACTACTTCAACGGCTGGGGTGACGGCAACTACACCAAATACACCCTTGAGCACGCAACCGACCCGTCGACGCCGCGTCTGACCTACAAGCAGGTCACCAACAATTATGTGACCTCTTCCTATTGGCTCGCGAACGGCAGGTATTTCAAGATTCAGACAATCGAGCTCGGTTATGAACTCCCTGTCCGCAGGCTCAACATCACCCGCGGCATCCGCGGAATGAGGGTCTATCTCAGGGCGAACAACGTTCTCACCCTCTCTGAAATAAAGGATCTCGACCCTGAGTCCATCAGCGCCGGCCTCACTAATTATCCTTTGATGAGGACCTTTGTCGGAGGCCTTAAATTCACGTTCTAAATCATTTGAAGACGATGAAAAGAAACAATATAATATCCGTACTCCTGGTTTTGGGCCTGTCCTGCTCCTGCTCCTTCCTTGAACCGTATCCGACCGAGATTCTCGATGCGGACTACGTAACGAGTAACCAGACGACGATGAAGGGACTCGTGAACAAATGCTACGACTTCATCCCCACCAACTACGACGACAACGAGAGCGCCTATCTGGACTGCCTCACCGACAATGCCGCTGAGACCTCCACGACTTCCGTTATGTCACGTTTTGCCGTGGGAGTTACCCACCCTAATCAGGACCTGTTCAGCACCTACTGGACCCGTGACTACAAGGCCATCTACAACCTGAACCTCTTCATCAAGGACAGGAAGGGCCTGAGCGTCCGCTATATGACCGACCAGCATCTTGACGAACTTTTCAAGAA
>CAYNDY010000278.1:0-1810 GCA_964396105.1 uncultured Muribaculaceae bacterium | reverse complement strand
ATAAACATTACATCACCGTCGCGGCGTTTCCGCCTGATGGTGATGATGTAACTTTCCCTGTCGTGAATATTGGCGCCTGCGTTCAGGGACAGCGCCACTGCAATCGCTGCGGCAACTTCGCTCCCCGCCTTCACGGCGCCGACCTTGATGTCATTCTCGCTCATATCCATTCAAACTACTGATTCAACTTTCGCAAGTATCTAACTTATCTTACGTTACATCGGCAGATTGTCGTGTTTCCTCCGTGGATTTTCCACCTTCTTGCCCTCCAGCTGCACCAGAGCGCGGATGACCCTGAATCGGGTGTTCGCCGGCTCGATTACATCGTCGATGTAGCCGTAGGATGCCGCGTAATAAGGATTGCAGAAAAGGTCGTCATATTCCTTCTTCTTTTCCTCCTTGAGAGCCTTTCGCGCCTCGGGATCCTCGACGGCCTTGAGGTCCTTGGAGTAGAGAATCTCCACAGCTCCGTCCGCGCCCATAACCGCGATGTTTGCGCTCGGCCAGGCGTAGTTCACATCTCCCCGGAGCTGCTTGCAGCTCATCACGATGTGCGCTCCGCCGTAGCTCTTGCGGAGGGTCACGGTGACTTTCGGAACTGTGGCCTCGCCGTAGGCATAGAGAAGTTTCGCCCCGTTGTCGATTATGCCGCCGTACTCCTGCTGGGTGCCGCAGAGAAAGCCAGGAACGTCAACGAGAGTGACAAGCGGGATGTTGAAAGCGTCGCAGAAGCGCACGAACCTCGCAGCCTTGCGTGAAGCGTTGATGTCCAGCACTCCGGCAAGCACCTTCGGCTGGTTGGCGACAATTCCGACAGACTTTCCGCCCATGTGAGCGAACCCTATTATTATGTTCTTCGCCCAGCCCCGGTGAACTTCGAGAAACTCCCCGTCGTCAACAATCGTAGAGATGACTCCGTACATATCGTAGGCCTTGTTGGGGCTGTCAGGGATGATTTCGTTGAGGGAGTAGTCCACGCGGCTGTAAGGGTCACTGGTCGGCTTTTCCGGCGGATTTTCGCGGTTATTGGAAGGAATGTAGCTCAGGATGTCGCGGATGATGCGGATTCCTTCCTGCTCGTTTTCGGCGGCAAAATGCGCCACTCCGCTCTTCGATGCGTGAACTCTCGCTCCTCCGAGCTCCTCCTGGGTCACGACTTCGCCCGTTACGCTCTTTACGACTGCGGGGCCTGTGAGGAACATATAGGAGGTGTCCTGAATCATTATGTTGAAGTCCGTGAGGGCAGGGGAGTAGACCGCTCCGCCTGCGCAGGGGCCGAAGATGCCTGAAATCTGCGGAATTACGCCGGATGAGAGGATGTTGCGCTCGAAAATTTCGCCATATCCCGCCAGCGCTGAAACGCCTTCCTGGATTCTTGCGCCGCCCGAGTCGTTGAGTCCTATGAGAGGAGCGCCGCTGCGAAGAGCCATATCCATCACCTTGCAGATTTTCGCCGCCATCGTTTCGGAAAGCGAGCCTCCAGTGACGGTGAAGTCCTGCGCGAACACGAAGACCACTCTTCCGTCAACCGTGCCCTGTCCGGTCACAACTCCGTCTCCGTCGAAGTGGGTCTTGTCCATCCCGAAGTTGTGGCAGCGGTGGTGGACGAACATATCGTATTCTTCGAAGCTGCCCTCGTCAAGAAGCAGCGCAATTCTTTCTCTTGCAGTGAGTTTGCCCTTGGAATGCTGGGCGTCTATCCGGGACTGTCCGCCTCCGAGCGAAGCGGTTTTCCGTTTGTCAACGAGTTCCTTGATTTTCTCTGTCTGTATGCTCATAGTGTTAGTGTCACAATATCTCGCAAAGCTAA
>CAYNDY010000277.1:0-1823 GCA_964396105.1 uncultured Muribaculaceae bacterium | reverse complement strand
CGTCCGGAGTATCCGCGTCCTCAGTTTGAAAGGGCTGACTGGGTGAATCTCAACGGCGAGTGGAGCTACACTCTCGACCCTGTTGCCGCAGGATATGAGAAGGGTTATCCTGCCTCAGAGGGCTTCAGCGAGGGAAAAATCCTCGTTCCTTTCTCTCCGGAGAGCAAACTTTCAGGGGTGGAGCACACCGATTTCATTACGGGAATATGGTATCAGCGTCCGCTTGAAATTCCTGCAGAGTGGGAAGGACGCAATGTGCGGCTGAACTTCGGAGCGGTTTATTATAAGGCGGAGATTTACATCGACGGCCGTCTTGCCGGAAGGCATTTCGGAGGCACATCTTCCTTCTCCGTTGACATCACCCGCTTTGTTCAGAGCGGCAAGACCCACAGTCTCGTGGTTTATGCCCAGAGCGACCTCCGCTCAGGCACTCAGCCTGCCGGAAAACAGTCTCTCCAGCTTCGCTCCCACGGCTGCAGCTACACCCGCAACACCGGCATCTGGCAGACAGTCTGGATGGAGCCTGTTGACAGGAACGGCCTTAGGGATGTGCAGGCAACCGCCGACATCGACCAGAGCCAGATCATCGTGCGTCCTTCATTCTACGGAGAGGGCGCCGAGGCTCTGAAAGTGACCGTCACCGATCCTTCATCGCCGAAAAAGCCTGTGGCTCAGAAGAGCGTCAAGGCCACCAACACCTCAGTCGTTGTCCTTCCTCTGAAGAAGTTCCGCCTCTGGTCTCCTGAGGATCCGTTCCTCTATGACATTAAGTATCAGGTTCTTGACAAGGACGGAAAGGTTGTTGACGAGGTGGATTCCTATATAGGAATGAGGAAAATTCACATCGAAGGCAACAAGATTTATCTCAACAATTCTCCGCGCTATCTGCGTTTCGTGCTCGACCAGGGCTATTATCCTGACAGCCAGTGGACTGCGCCTTCCGACGAGGCTCTCCGCAAGGACATAGAGATGTCTCAGAAAGCGGGCTTCAACGGAGCGCGTCTCCATCAGAAGGTATTCGAGGAGAGGTTCCACTACTGGGCCGACCGCCTGGGCTACCTCACCTGGGGCGAGTTCTCATCCTGGGGCGAGAACACCAACCTCGCGGAAACTCAGCGCAACATCCTTTCCGAGTGGTCTGAGATCGTGGAAAGGGACCGCAACCACCCTTCAATCATCGCGTGGACTCCGTTCAACGAGGAGTGGGCTCCGGACAATGTTCAGTACCCGCGCCTTCTGGGGGATATCTATTCCGTCACCAAACACCTCGACCCTGCCCGCCCTGTCTGCATCTGCAGCGGCGGAGTGCTTTCTACCGCCACCGACATCTGGACCTACCACGACTACGAGCAGAATCCTGAGCTGTTCCACAAATGGGTCTGGAGCGACGGCCGCCTCGCCACCTACCACCACCACAACCGCAGCGGCTATTATGCAAAGGACTACGGCACCCACATCGAGGCTGTTGCAGGGAAATACGATTACCCGGACTATGACGGCAAGATGCCGTATCTTGTCGACGAGTTCGGCGGCATAAAGTGGACGAGCGAAGAGGATATGCAGAAGGAAGCCGAAAACGACAATAAGGTTTCCTGGGGCTACGGAAAGGCTCCGGTGACCCTCGAGGAGTTCTACACAAGGCTAGAAGACCTCGTGGACGTGCTTCTGGGAATGTCGGAGAGCATCTGCGGCTACTGCTACACCCAGCTCACCGACGTGGAGCAGGAGCAGAACGGAGTGTACTACTACAACCGCGGCGAAAAGTTCGATATGACCCGCATCAACGCGATATTCTCAAAAATCCCGGAGGGATATAAGTAGGA
>CAYNDY010000276.1:0-1829 GCA_964396105.1 uncultured Muribaculaceae bacterium | reverse complement strand
GGAAAGGCGTTCAGAAACGAGATTGTGGCCCGTCAGTTCATCTTCCGTATGAGGGAGTTCGAGCAGATGGAGATGCAGTTCTTCATCAAGCCGGGCACCGAGCTCGAGTGGTTCGCAAAGTGGAAGGAGAAGCGTCTCGCCTGGCACAAGGCTCTCGGAATGGGCGCTGAGAACTACCGTTTCCACGACCACGAGAAACTCGCCCACTACGCCAACGCCGCAACCGACATCGAGTTCAACTTCCCGTTCGGCTTCAAGGAGCTCGAAGGCATCCACTCAAGGACCGACTTCGACCTCGGAAACCACCAGAAGTTCTCAGGCAAGAAGATTCAGTACTTCGACCCTGAGACCGGCGAGAGCTTCACTCCGTATGTCGTCGAGACTTCAATCGGAGTTGACCGTATGGTGCTTGCAGTGCTCTCCCACTCTTTCCACGAGGAGAAACTTGACAATGGGGAGACCCGCGTCGTGCTTTCAATCCCGCCTGTGCTCGCTCCGGTGAAGGTGGCTGTGCTTCCGCTCATCAAGAAGGACGGACTTCCTGAACTCGCTCAGAAGATTATGGACGACCTCAAATACGACTTCAACTGCCAGTACGACGAGAAGGACTCCATCGGAAAGCGCTACCGCCGTCAGGACGCAATCGGAACTCCGTTCTGCGTCACCGTTGACCACGACTCTCTCGTGGACGGCTGCGTGACCATCCGTCACCGCGACACTATGGCGCAGGAGAGGGTGAAGATTGAGGACCTCCGTTCAATCATCGACAAGGAAGTCAACATCAAGACAATCCTTAAAACATTGTAAATTGAAGACTTGGCAGACAACCTGCCAAGCCTTTTTTAATTTTTAAGCCTAAAGGTACATTCTTTGTCTAATGCATATCCGTTTGTTCGGACGAAGAATGTAAACAATATATCGAAATGAAAAAGTTAGTTAAAATTGTAGCCATCGTGGCAGTTGCCGCAGGCGCTGTGCTCGCAGGCGAGCAGAATGCAAACGCTCAGCTGAGCAATCTCTGGAAGAAAATCACCGGTTCGTCTTCATCAACGACGACTACCGAAACCACCGTTTCAGCGGCACAGACCGCAGGCAGTGAGACAGGTGCAGCCATCAAGGCCCTCTACACCCAGTACAAGGCCGACAGCAAGCTCGATATGAGCAACCTCACCAACATCGCCAATGTAGCCAAACTCGCAAGCGGCATCAACGGTCTGAAGACCAACATCAAGGACAAGACTTACGACAAGGACTACACCAAGGGTCTGATTCTTGGCTCAACCAATCTCGTGAACGATAGCAACTCCTCCTCAGTGCTCTCTTCGCTCAAGAGTATGACCAATCTCGACTTCTCGTCCATCACCGGCAGCACTGCCAGCACAAAGATTTCCGAGGCCGCAACCAAGGTTTCAGAAACAGCCGAAAAGGCTTCCACAGCAGTTTCCAAGGCAGCCGAGGTGACAGAGTCAGTAACAAGCCTGCTCAGCCTCTTCAAATAGAGCTTCAGCATCTAAAAATAAGGGCTGCGACGCATTCCGTCGCAGCCCTTTTTAGTCTCTCATAATTTCGATAACCTTTGAAACGGCATAGAAATTTCTTTCTGCGAGTGTCACTTTTTGCCCATAAACCTGGAACTCTGATTTTGAGATAAGAGTTTGATTGTTAATACTTTATTTAATTATTCAGAATTTAGCCTTGGCGGTTAAGTTGGGTTATCTGCGCCAATAAATTATTGACCAATAGATAATTAAGACCAGTGACACTTTATTTTTGCCGGAATCGTTCCAGAAATATACTTTTGCCGAAAACTTTAAAACAAAAGTATATGA
>CAYNDY010000275.1:0-1840 GCA_964396105.1 uncultured Muribaculaceae bacterium | reverse complement strand
ACTTAAATATATACTTGCGGCTGCAGGCATTATGGCGGCCGCAGCAGGATGCGAAAAGGACGGAGAGAAACTCATCGTTTCCACTCCGGGCACTCCGTCGGAGTTCAGCGCAACCCCCCTCGAGATTTCCCTTTCGGCCGACAAGGCGGACGCACTCGCCCTCACCCTCGTCTGGAACGAGGGCGCTGCGGCAACGCTCAGCGACCCGACGGTTGCAATGCCGGACGGTCTCGTGAGCCAGGCTGTCCAGTTCTCCGCCAGCGAGACTTTCGACGACTGGGCCGAAATCGACGTTGACTCCGACAAAGCTTCCCTTCAGCTCACAGGAAATCAGCTCAGCCAGATTCTTGTGAAACTCGGCCTTACTGATGTAAACAAATACAACATCTATGTCCGCCTTGCCATAGCTCTCGGGAATACGGAGGTTTACTCTTCAGTCATAAAACTGGGCATAACTCCGTACGCGATGGAGACCGGATGGATGAAGGTTGTGGACAAGAACGACGGAACTACAGTCGTTGCCACCCTCCACTGCAAAGACGCGACACCTCATCTTTTCGAAGGCTTCGTCGTAACGACCGCCGGATGGTACAACATCCTCTTCTTTGCGGCAGACGGCGTTCAGTGGGGCTGCGACAGCAACTGGACAGCGTTCTCTCTCGTTTCCGGCTCCACCAACAACTGCTGGTTCGCAGAGCCTAAGGGCTGCCAGTATGTATTCGCAGACACCAAGAACCAGCTCTGGTACCACATCTACACCCCTTCAGTTGACGCCACTGTTGACGGCACCGCAGTAACTCTCTCATACAGCAAGACCGCAGGCGGCTTCAGCGGGGCAATCACCACCACCGCCGACAACACCTCAGTGAAAATCAGCGGCACAGGCACTCGCTACGACTCCACAACCGGCACCGATGCAGGCATCTCAGGCATCAGCTATCCGTTCTCGCTCATCCCTTCAGCTGACGGCTCGTTCGAGTTCGCAGCAGGAGAGAGCGCAGAGGCCAATCTGACCGTCGAAAAAGCCGGCACATACACTCTCACATTCAATGTCACCGACTGCACCTGGAAACTCACCGAGGGTGAAGGCGGCGGCGACGAGGGTGGAGAGACCGACCCGTGGGCCGAATACCCTGACCCTGACTATGCAGCCGCAACGGGAGAACTTCTCTACCTCTACAGCACCGACTCCGACAAGAACGCAGTCACCGTGAACGGCAAACTCCTTCTTAACGAAGGCAAATACCAGGGCTACTACTATTTCGCCGGATGGGAGAATTTCGTCTTCGGAGACAGCGATGTGGCAGCCAGCGCAAAGGTATATGGCTCCGCACCGGTCAGCGACACGGGACTCTACCGTCTCTTCTGCGGCTCATCCCGCTGGGCCATCTGGTTCCCGAGCGGCACAGCTGCCTACACGAGAGTTTCTGTTGATATGACAGAGCGCAGCTGGGCTTATGAGGCCGTGAACACAATCAGCATCGTGGGCGACTTCAACAACTGGAGCCTCACCACAGACCAGATGACTTTCGACTCCACCGCAAAGACCTGGTCAGCCGACATAAATCCGTCATCCTGGGGCACTTACGGAATGCACTTCGTTGTGAACTCCGACTGGGACTGGTGCCTTAGCGACGCCAACTCCGACGGAGTGCTCGACACTGGAAAATCCGACTTTATGCCTACGGCCGCAGCCGGAGCCCTCAAGGTCACCATCGACCTCAACGACCCTCAGAATATGACCGTTAAATTTGAATAAGAATTATGAAAATCGTTAATATTTTCTCCGGTGCCGCAGCGGCAGTTTTGGCGTTTGCTGTCCTTAGCTGCTGCTCCTGCA
>CAYNDY010000274.1:0-1848 GCA_964396105.1 uncultured Muribaculaceae bacterium | reverse complement strand
AGATAGACCTCCGCAGACCAGTCCACGGCGTCAAAGTTCAGAAGAATCCTCTTTCCGTCCCAGCCGCGAGGCCTTTCAAGGGTGGTGCGGTACCAGAGGTTGTTCTCTTCGCCCACTCTGCGGCCCACTCCGGAAAGCGAAGACTCGGCGCAGAACGGAACGAGAATCTTTCCGTCAGCCTGAGGCATTTCGGCGGTTTCAACCGGGGCTATCGCATAGTCCCAAAGTCCGTTGAGGCATTTCCAGTCGCCGCGGACCATCTGCGGACGAGGATACTCCGTCCGGGCGTTCAGAGGGGAGACCTCTTCGGCCCAGGGGGTGCGGATGTTGTCTCCAGCAGGAGCCCATGCGGAGGTGTCCTGAGTGGTGGGCGCTGCGCAGGAGACTGCAAGCGCGAGAACAGCGATGCTGCTGATTTTCAAGTGTTTCATAATCGTTTGTAAAATATCTTGGTTATTATTCTATTCTTACTTTATAATTGAGGTCTGTGCTATTCGACTTCGATTTGCTTTATTTCCACCTCGTTGCCGGTTTTGAGAACGGTGTTCTCGCTGTGGCAGTGCGGGCAGACCTTGGCGAACTCCACGGTGGGGTATTCCTTTCCGCAGTCAAGGCACCTCGTTATGGCTTTCCGGACGTTCACTTCCAGAGAGCAGCCCCGCATCATCTCCCCGTCCTTCTCCACGGCCCACTTCCAGCAGTCCTCAAGATAGTAGGGGACTACGGTCGAGACTTCGCCGATGTCCATCACAACCTTGCGGATGCGGGTGCAGCCGTTCTGAGTGGCGACATCCTTTACATCTTTTATAATATGGAATACTATTCCAAGTTCGTGCATACAAAATTGTCTGTAAAGTTGCCCGCCCCGCCGGGTTCAGCAGGGCAGGTTCCCAAAAACTTATTTCTTGTTGACTAAAATTTTGAAACCGCGCTTAATCATATATGGAAGCAGAGCGCCCATCTTGTCCTCGGACTTGACCATTGTGCTGCACTCAGGATGCTCGCGGTGCAGGTGAATCGCGTCGAAGGCGCACTTTGTCGTGCAGATTCCGCAGCCGATGCACTTTCCCGGGTCCACAACCGAGGCTCCGCAGCCGAGGCAGCGGGCGGTTTCCTTCTTGACCTGCTCCTCGGTGAGCGTGAGGTGGTACTCCTCGAACGGAGCGCGGCCAGTGGCGTCGGCGGCACTCTGGCGGGAAGAATTGTCGTATGACTCCACGAGAATGTCGTCCTTGTTGAGCTCGATGAAATCCCTTCTGTTGCGGCCAATCGTAAGATGTCCGTGCTGAACATAGCGGTGCAGCGACTCTGCGGCCTCCTTGCCCGTTGCGATGGCGTCGATGGCGAACTTAGGCCCCGTGAGGCAGTCTCCGCCGACGAAAATGTCCTCCTCCGCGGTCTGCAGGGTGAGGCGGTCGGCAACAGGGTAAACCCCTCTGAAGAACTCCACTTTCGTGCCCAGCAGAAGGTTCTTGAGAACCACAGTCTGGCCGATTGCGAAGATAACCTTGTCGGCAGGGAGCTCAATGGTCTGGGTCTCGTCAAACTGAGGGTCGAAGCGGTGCTCGGAGTTAAAGACGCTTGTGCACTTTTTGAACCTTATGCCCGTGACCTTGCCGTTCTCTCCGAGAACCTCCGCAGGACCCCAGCCCGGGTTCAGGAGCACTCCGTCCTCCCTCGCCTCGGCCCTTTCCTCAGGGGAAGCCGGCATGATGTCCTCTGTTTCAAGTGAAAGCATGGTAACCTCCGATGCTCCGCTTCTGCGGGCAACTCTCGCCGCGTCAATCGCAACATTTCCGCCGCCGACGACAACGACTCTTCCCTCCATCTTCTCCGCTCCGGTGTTTG
>CAYNDY010000273.1:0-1851 GCA_964396105.1 uncultured Muribaculaceae bacterium | reverse complement strand
CTGACCTCTGGCGCGACGGCCTCCCAGGTCACCGTGGAGACCAACATCGAAGGCATCCCGGCTTCGCTTGTCCAGGCGGGCTCAACGGGGTACGGCAGCGCGTGGGATTTCTCCCTTCCTGCCATCCACCTTGCCACCGAGTCTATGACCGGAGACCTCGTGATTGCCGGCAACACCAGCTACGACTGGTTCTCCCAGTGGGGCTCGAACATAGCCCTCGGAGCGGAATACGCAGTGGGCGTTCTCACCTGGAACAACTACTACAAATGGATTATGTCCGCCAACAGCGTCATCGGACTCATCGGCTCGGAGGACTTCTCCTCCCTTGACGAGACGAACCGCACCTATCTTGGCTTCGCATACGCCTACAGGGCAATGTTCTATCTCGACCTCGTGCGCCTGTACGAATTCAAGGAGAATAAATACACCAGCGCACCGGCTCTGAAGGGCCTCGGAGTGCCGATCGTACTCCCCGAGACCACCGAGGCTCAGGCCAAGAACAATCCGCGCGCGAAGGTTAGCGACATTTATGACACCGTCATATTCCCGGACCTCGAGAAGGCCGAGAGCCTCCTTTCGACCTACTCCGCCGCAAGCAAATATGAAATTTCGCTCGCCGCAGTTTACGGACTTGAGGCCCGCGCCTTCCTTGAAAGGGCCACTTCGCTCGAAGAGGACGGGGACGAGACCGTGTCGGCCGAGTACTACGAAAACGCCGCGGAGTATGCCCGCAAGGCCATTTCCGCAAGCGGCTGCACTCCGCTCACCCAGGAGCAGTGGGAAGACCCAAAGAGCGGATTCAACGACGCCACTGCCAACGACTCCTGGATCTGGGGCCTCGCGCTTCCGAGCGAAAGCGTGTCGAACCTTCTGTGCTTCACGGCACACATGAGCACCGAAAACTCCTGGAGCGCCTACGGCTACGACGTCTGCCGCTCCATCAACCGCAACCTCTACAACAGCATCAGCGACTACGACTTCCGCAAGCACTCCTGGCTCAACCCGGACCGCAGCGTCTATGACTACCAGAGCTGCCGCGAGGACGGAAAGACCTATTTCAAGGAAACTCTCGAGGACTACGCGAACATCAAGTTCCGCCCGGCCCAGGGCAACTACAAGGAGTACAAGACCGGAGGCGCCGCAGACCACCCGCTGATGAGGGTCGAAGAGATGTATTTCATTGAGGCTGAGGCCGCTGCGCACTCATCCCTTTCGGAGGGCGTGCGCCTTCTCAACGATTTTATGAACTCCTACAGGATGACGGACGGAGTAAAGTATGACTGCACCCCTCAGTCCTCCTCCCTCAAGGGATTCACCAACGAGCTCATCCTCCAGAAGAGAATCGAGTTCTGGGGCGAGGGAATAGTTATGTTCGATATGAAGAGGCTCAACATCTCCTCCAAGAGGGGATATGTGGGAACCAACGCTCCGGCATCCTACAGAATCAACTGCGACGGAAGGGCGCCTTACTGGAACCTCGTGATTTCCCGCGGCGAGACTCAGAACAACCCTGTGATCGCCACCCAGAACAACCCCGACCCGTCGGAGGTGGTGCCTTTGTGGAACAACTAATTAAGCGGAAAGATTTATGAAGACAGCAAGAAATATAATTTTGGCTTCCCTCTCCCTTGCGGCGGTTGTCTCGGCCTGTGCGCAGGAGGACCTCTACCAGAAGGGGGAAGAGGAAAACGAAGGCACCTACGGCGTCTATTTCCCGTCCCAGACCAGCCCGACCACAGTCGAGATAGAGCCTGACGAGGCTACCGAAGTGACCTACAGGGTGAGAAGGACCAACTTCCTGGACGAAATCACCGTGCCGGTGGAGGTGTCGGTGAGCGAAGAGGGCATCTT
>CAYNDY010000272.1:0-1870 GCA_964396105.1 uncultured Muribaculaceae bacterium | reverse complement strand
AAGATGAAGAACTATACGCCTAAACAGGAATGGTAGCACAATTAAAATTCGAGCATTTTATGAAACAATACAAATACATACTCCGTTTATTGGTGTCATTGCTGCTGTGCGGTGTGGCCGTGATGCCTGCAGGCGAATGGAATGCGGACGCGCAGTCCAAGAAATCATCCAAGTCAAAGTCCAAGACTGACAACGATGTCAATGTCGCCATCCGTCTTGTGGATGTGGACGGGAATGCCGTCACATACGCCGAGGTCATCGTCGGTGAGGGTACTCTTCACGAAGCCACAGACGCCGAGGGCCGGGTCCGTTTCACCGCAGACTCCCGCGACAGGGTCTCAATCCTTGCGGAAGGCTTCCAGCCCATTTATGCCACAGTTGCCGCATTGGCTGACTCCGAGGTAATCACCCTCTACAAGCAGGCTGTTTACTCCGAGAAACTGAATCTGCCGTATATGCAGATTTCCCAGCGCCACTCCCTCGGAAATACGATAATCATCAAGGGCGAGGAACTCGAGAAATACTCCTCAACCGACATCCGCAATGCCCTCACGGCAATCGCTCAGGGCGTAGTCGTCACCGAGAACTACGGCTCTCCGGGCGTCAGCGTAAAGGGCGACACCAGAGTCAGTGTCACTTCCAGAGGCCGTACACCTATGTATATGGTGGACGATGTGCCGGTGGAAATTGACGAAACCCCGCTTGACCCCCAGCAGATCGAGTCCATCACAATCATCCGCGACGTTATGGAGCGTACTCTCTACGGCGCCTCCGCAGCCAACGGAATAATCAACATCAAGACCAAGAGAGGCGTTGCCAACGACCGTTATGTGAACGCTTTCGTCGAGGCCGGAGTGAATGTGGCGGACAGGATGGCCGAATATGTTGACGGAGCGGACTATGCGCGCCTGAATAACCTCGCAAGGGTGAACAGCGGTCTCACTCCTCTTTACTCCGAGGCCGACATCCAGGAGTATGAAAAGAAAGACGCCTACAGCCTCACCCATCCTAATGTGGATTTCAAGAGTATGATGCTCAAGAACGTTATGTCCTACCGCAAGGCCGGCTTCCATTCCGGCGGCGGAAACGACAGGGTGCAGTACTACGCCTA
Organism: uncultured Muribaculaceae bacterium; assembly: GCA_964396105.1. GTDB lineage: Bacteria > Bacteroidota > Bacteroidia > Bacteroidales > UBA932 > Cryptobacteroides. The sequence goes on along the minus strand of CAYNDY010000272.1, from coordinate 759 downwards.
CCTCGGCTACGCAGGTGAAGACGATATGTACAAGATGGGCTCCACAGCCGACTACAACAGGGTGAACATCAACGCCAACCTTGACGTCAAGATTCACAAATACATAACCGCGCAGTTCGGCATCGTCTCCTCTATGGGAATCCGCCGCTCTCCGCACTACGGCTATGCAAGCTCCTACGGAGTCGAGTTCCCGACCATTCTTAATGACATCAACACCATCCCGGCGCTGTCGTTCCCGATTTATGCCAACAACGACCCTGAGCTTGAGTCTCCGTGGTACGCAATCACCGCGCAATACACCCAGAACCCTATCGGAAACATCACCGAGAACGGCCACTACACCGAGACTACCAGAAAGGGTCTTATGAACCTCCGTCTTAACGTGGACCTCTCGTTCTTAACAAAAGGCTTGAAGTCAATGACATACGCTGCATACGACGCCACCAACTTCGTCCGTCTCGGAACGAAGGAGGACTATGCCGCCTACATCATCTCGAACACGACTGACGAGGTTACCGGCGAGACCGCTTCAAGCCTCTCCCAGAGCCCGAGCCACAGCGTGATCCAGACCACAAACAAGTCCAAGCTTATGGACTTCTATTCCAACAGGATGTATCTCGTGGAGAAACTCTCCTACGACCGCACCTTCGGAAAGCACGCCGTATCTGCAGGCGCCGACTATATGATTACGAAGCGCTCCCAGACCGGCATCCGCGAGCACCGTCGTGAGATGAACGTCGGATTCAACGCAAGCTACGT
>CAYNDY010000271.1:0-1889 GCA_964396105.1 uncultured Muribaculaceae bacterium | reverse complement strand
CGGAGATGTAGGGCGAGCCGGTGTAGATGAACTCGCGGTAGACCTCGTCGGAGAAAAGGAAAAGGTCGTGCTTGCGCACAAGGTCGCGAAGACGGTTCATCTCGTCACGGGTGTAGAGATAGCCCGTCGGGTTGTTCGGGTTGCAGATGAGGATTCCCCTGGTCTTGGGGGAGATAAGTTTCTCAATATCATCTATATGCGGGAGCGCGAACCCCTCCTCGATTGTGGAGACGATGGGTTTGATTGTGGCTCCGGCGGAGATTGCGAAAGCCATATAGTTGGCGTAGGCAGGCTCCGGGACTATGATTTCATCCCCCGGATTGAGACAGGCCATAAAGGCGAAAAGCACGGCCTCGCTACCTCCGGTGGTGATTATAATGTCGTCGGCGCTTACCTTGATCTGATACTGGTCGTAGTAGCCTGTGAGTTTTTCTCTGAGACTTCTGAAACCGTCGCTCGGACTGTACTCGAGGACTTTGCGGTCGATGTGGCGAAGGGCGTCAAGACCCACCTCAGGGGTGTGGATGTCCGGCTGACCGATATTGAGGCGGTAGATTTTCCTGCCCCGGCGCATTGCCTCTTCCGCAAGCGGAAAAAGTTTTCTGATAGGTGACGAGGGCATCACTTCCGCCCTCTGGGATATCTCTGGCATATCGTTGATTTATATATATTTGCGTTTTCTCTTAAGGGAGTTTCCATCTGAGACTTAAAAATCCTGAAGGCTCTTTTCAGGCTGGGTTTCCAGCAGCTCCCCAAGACGGCGGATGGTATCTCCGGTTATGTTTTTGTGGGTGTATTGTTCACGGATTCCTCCCGCACGGTGGCAGTCGGAGCCGACGGTGTAGTAGAATCTTTTTTCCAGCAGCCACTCGGCCTTTTCAGCGGCGTTTTTTCCGTAATACTCCGTAAGCGAAGAAACATTCATCTGGAAAAGCACACCTTCGCGGTGGAGGGAAATGTAGTCATCCTTTTCAAGGTAGCGGTAGCGCTCGGGATGGGCAAGAAGCGGAGTGATTCCGGCGGATGTGAGCGAGAAAAGAATGTCACCGAGGTTGATTGGAGGGGTGTTCACCGAAGTTTCCACCAGGACGCAGCCGGGGCCATGGTAGAGAAGATCCCTCCCGGAGAATCTTTCCTGAAAAAGGTTGTCCATCATATATTCCGCCGCAAGATGAAGGCGGATTGGACCCTTATACAGGGCCTTTAGCTCCTCAAACCTCTTCTGAAGGGCCTCGGTGGTGTTCGGGACATCCTCCATAATGTGGGGAGTGCACCAAACGTCGGCCACTCCGAGAGACTCCTCATATGAAAGCATTTCAAGCGAAGACTCGCTGCTTCTTGACCCGTCGTCCACCCCGAAAAGGATGTGGGAATGAGCGTCAACGGAGCCGGAAAGAACTCCCGACTCCGCAAGTGAATATCTTTTTCTAAGAAAATCAAACATATCTTCGCTCAATTTACGCTCCCTCTTCCCTACTTATCCTTCCCTTCGTTCTCGTCAGAGTTGCCGTAACCGTAGCCATAACCATATCCGTAACCGTAGCCGTAGCCATATCCGTTGCCGGACTTCGCATACGGCTTGTAGGTCATCTGGACGCCGTTCAGCACTACGCACAGCCTCTTGAAGCGGTTCAGATCGTACATTTCGTTGACTTTCGGAGTAAGGCGCCTGTCAAAGAGACCTGCCCTTATGACAAATATCGTGAGGTCAACATATTGCGTGATGATTGAGGCGTCAGCAACGATGTCAACAGGAGGACAGTCAAGGAAGATGTAGTCATACCTTTTCTTAAGCTGCTCGATAAGCTGCGGGAACCTGTCCGAAAGCAGGAGCTCGGTAGGGTTCGGAGGAAGCACGCCGGCCGGGATGCAGTCCAAAGTGCCTGTAA
>CAYNDY010000270.1:0-1904 GCA_964396105.1 uncultured Muribaculaceae bacterium | reverse complement strand
TAATCTTGGGGTTGTGAGGATTTTATCAAGGAGAACAACGCAGTAAGGCGCTTTTTATGGAAGATTGTATTCCACGCCTTTGAATGTCCCGCGAACCTCATCCACAAGACGGCGGAAGCGCTCCCTTCCCTCGTTCTCGTCGAGGGCGAACCAGCGGGCGGCAACCTGCATCTTCACGATGAAAGCGAGCACGGCGTCGATGTCGAAGTAGTCGAAAACCGTAAGCGAGGAGACTTTGTCCCATACAAGGTCGTCAAGGCCCCTCTCACGCGCGAGAAGGTCTTCACCCCTGAGGACAGCCTCCACAGCATCGGCCTCCTCGAAGACAATCTCCGGACGTCCGCTCTCCTTTTCCTGGAGCGTCATCACATCCTTCAGAGCCGGCCGGCCGAGCGCCTTGTTGAGGTAGCGGACCTTGGCGTTGCGAAGGCAGAGGTCGAACTTGAAGTACTCCCGGATGAAGCGGTTGCGGTGCCTCAGGGCCTCACGGTAGAAATCCGGGGTGAGGTTCGCCTCGTCGTAACCCTTCAGAAGGAAGTCCACAAGGGCGTTGTCCCTTTCGTCAAGAAGTTCGCGAATCCCCTCGATGAACTCCGCCGGAGTCTTGTCCGAGAAGGAAAACGAACTGTCAACGACAGGAAGTCCCGCGATTATGTATTCGTAATTTTTCATAATTTCGCGTTGATAGCGTTCCGGTTAACCGAAAAGTATTTTTTTGGTAGTAGGGCGGAGATACTCGCCGATGATTGCGCTGAACGCCTCGTCGGTGAAATTGATGTAGTAGCCGCCGTTCTTGGGAGCGATGGTGAATCCTGCGCCGATTTTCTTTGAGACGGAAACGCTTACCTCTTTTCCGAGAGCCTTTCCGACTTCGTTCTTCACATAGCCTTCGAGAGACTCCTTGGCGCTTTCAGGAAGGCAGACCTCAAGGGCGCAGTCCTTGCCCTCGGCGAAGGCTTTCACGGCCTCCTTGATGAGGGTTTTGATGAATTCGGTGTCTGAAAGGGCGGCTTTTACTTTCGCGTCTGAAGCCTCGGCCACTACGAGAGTCTCGATGGCCTGGCGGGTCTTGGAGATGCTTTCGCGGGAAGCGAGCGCAATGTCACCCTCGGTTTTGGTCTTTAGCTGTGCGGCCTGTTTCTGAGCCTCGGCTATGATGGCTTCAGCATGTTTCTGAGCCTGGGCTACAATGGCCTCGGCGTCCGCATTTGCCTTGGCAAGCACTGCCTCGCCATCGGCCTTTCCCTTCGACAGTCCCTCATTGTAGAGTTTGTCTGTCAGTTCCTGCAACTTGTTCATGGTGTTATCTATTAATTATTATTTACTTATATATTTGAATTTTAATTAGTTGTGTTCAAATTTGCTGAGGTCGGGGATTTGCAAAAAGTGAGCCGATTTGTAAGTTTAAATTTGTAAAAAGTGGCCCGTATGTTCAAAAATGCGCCTTTTTGTAAATCTTTTTTGTGCTCTTGAATAGGTTTTCCCTTGTTCATTTCCATTTCTTCGGCGCCCGGGGGAGGTTTTCTTCCCTTTTAGCCTATCCGGACGATTACCGCTCCTTCAAGAAGCGAATCGCCTTTTGCGGCGCAAACTGCGGTGATAGTTCCCGATGCGGTCGCCTCAATCTCGTTCTCCATTTTCATCGCCTCCAGCACGGCCACGGTCTGTCCGGCCTTGACGCTGTCTCCGACCGCCACCTTGACGTCCACCAGAACGCCCGGAAGGGGAGAGGTTACTTCTACGCCTCCCGTGGCTGCCTTTGAGCCTTCCGTGGCCTTCGGAGCTGCAGATGGGTTTGCAGCAGGTTTTGCCGCTTCTTCAGCCCTCGGCTCGTCCTGAGCGATTTCCACTGTGTATTCTTCGCCGTTAACCCTCACTGAGGCCTCCGACCCCTTGAAAGAGTC
>CAYNDY010000269.1:0-1909 GCA_964396105.1 uncultured Muribaculaceae bacterium | reverse complement strand
AACTGAAGATGAAGGCATTGAAATAGAATATCTTACGGATATATATTCACCCGAAGGAAAGATTGTTGCCTCAAAAAGGTCTTCTGAGGCCCATTATAAGGGAGGGAAGCATATTCAGCAGTTTTCCGTCCCTTCGCCCTCGCTCTGGTCGCCTGAGTCTCCGGCTCTCTACAAGGCTGTAACCCGGGTTTGTGTCGGGGGAGTCTGCACCGACACATACGAAACTCCTTTTGGAATCAGGAGCATTGAATTTGTCCGCGAGAAGGGATTTTTTCTTAACGGGGAGCCGAGAAAATTCCGGGGAGTCTGCATCCATCACGACCTTGGGCCGCTTGGGACTGCGGTAAATTCTTCCGCAATCCGTCACCGTCTTGAACTTCTCAAGGATATGGGCTGCGATGCGGTTCGCACCTCCCACAACATCCCTTCGCCGGAGCTGGTGAGGCTTTGCGACGAGATGGGCCTGATGGTGATGGTGGAGTCTTTTGACGAGTGGAATGACGCAAAATGTCAGAACGGTTACCACCGTTTTTTCGACGAATGGGCCGGGAAGGACCTTGTGAGTATGATTCACGCCTTCCGAAATTCCCCATCCGTTGTTCTCTGGAGCATCGGGAACGAGGTGCCGAGCCAGAAAACGGAATCAGGACCGAAAACGGCTGCGTATCTTCAGTGCATCTGCCACCGCGAAGACCCCACGCGGCCTGTTACCTGCGGAATGGACCAGGTGAGCAGCGTTCTTTCCAACGGCTTTGCGGCTCTTTTGGATGTCCCTGGGGTGAACTACCGCACGTTCCGCTACCGGGACTGCTACGGCGCTCTGCCTCAGGGCTTTGTGCTTGGAAGCGAGACGGCCTCCACGGTGAGCTCCAGGGGAGTATATCATTTCCCGGTGGAGAAAGAGTTCAGCGTTCTGCATCCTGACCATCAGTGCTCAAGCTATGATCTTGCCTCCTGCAAGTGGTCCAACATACCGGATGTGGACTTTGCCCTTGCGGACGATTATCCCTGGACTCTGGGCCAGTTCGCCTGGACCGGGTTCGACTATCTCGGAGAGCCGAGCCCCTACGACAAGGACAGCTGGCCGAACCACAGCTCAATGTTCGGCATCCTTGACCTTGCGTCCATTCCGAAAGACCGCTACTGGCTCTACAGGAGCGTCTGGAACACTTCTTCGCCAACTCTCCACATCCTTCCGCACTGGACTTGGCCCGGCAGGGAAGGAGAGGTGACCCCGGTTATGGTCTATACTTCTTTCCCCGAGGCGGAACTCTTCATTAACGGCGTTTCCCAGGGAAGAAAGTCCAAGGAGGTGGCGGCAGAGCCTACTGACGGCGCTCAGGACGCCCGGGTTGAGGGACGCTACCGTCTTGTCTGGGACAATGCAGTTTACGAAAAGGGTTCCATTCGGGTTGTCGCCTACGACTCCGAGGGCCGTCCGGCGATGGAAAAGACTGTTCGCACCGCAGGGAAACCTTATGCCCTGAGGCTCAGCTGCGACCGCACGAGCCTTTCCCGCGAGGGGGATGACCTTGCGTTTGTTACGGTGAGCGTTGTGGACAGAAACGGAGAGGAAGTCCCGGCGGCAACCAATGAGGTGAGCATCAGCGTAAGCGGAGCAGGGGAGTTTCGCGCCGCGGCAAACGGCGACCCAACCTGCCTGGAGCCGTTCCAGAGCCCCCGGATGCACCTCTTTTCGGGAAAACTTACGGCGATAGTCGGCGCTCTTTCCTCTGACGGCCCTATTAAGGTCGAAGTGAAGTCCCGGGGACTCAAATCAGCAACTCTGTTTTTTGATTAGTTTGTCCCGCTCGGGGGGGGCTACCTTAGTAAAATGTGACAGGGGCTCTCGATGAGCCCAGGCGCTGGAGCGCCGTGCGGAGTCTTTGAAGGGGGAGGCTTGCGTTGA
>CAYNDY010000268.1:0-1935 GCA_964396105.1 uncultured Muribaculaceae bacterium | reverse complement strand
TTCGCTACCTTAGGACCGTTATAGTTACGGCCGCCGTTTACCGGGGCTTCGATTCGGAGCTTCTCTTGCGATGACTCCCCCTCTTAACCTTCCGGCACCGGGCAGGTGTCAGGCCATATTCGTCATCTTGCGATTTCGCATAGCCATGTGTTTTTGGTAAACAGTCGCCTGGGCCATTTCTCTGCGCCCCTGTCGCCAAGGGTCCGCTTCTCCCGAAGTTACGCGGTCAATTTGCCTAGTTCCTTAGCCATGATTCACTCGAGCACCTTAGGATTCTCTCCTCACCCACCTGTGTCGGTTTACGGTACTGGCCGCGCCACTCTTAACGCTACCGGGCTTTTCTTGCGGGTCTGATTACCTGCGCTGTCACCTCGTCCGAAGACTCGGTGTACTGTCGGATTTCAATCTCTCTACGTCCTTCAACCGTCCATTCCGTCGGACGGCGGCAGTGTCACTCCCCGGTCACCCAGTCGCCTGCGGTGCGGGCTGCGGATTATTAACCGCATTTACATCGGGTTCCCCTGTCGGGTACCCCTTAGTCCCAGGCTGACCCTGATACGTTTAGCGTTGTTCAGGAAACCTTGGGTTTTCGGTGCTGACGTTTCTACGTCAGTTGTCGTTACTTATGCCTACATTTTCTTTTCCGGACACTCCAGAAAGCCTCACGACTCTCCTTCTGCGCCGACCGGAATGCTCCCCTACCACTCGACCGTAAGGTCGAGTCCCTGGCTTCGGCGGTAGTCTTGATACCCGTTCATTATCCACGCGGCGTCGCTCGACTAGTGAGCTGTTACGCACTCTTTAAATGAATAGCTGCTTCCAAGCTAACATCCTAGCTGTCTCTGCGACGCTACCTCGTTCTGTTAACTTAGACTACGCTTGAGGGCCTTAGCCGAGGGTCTGGGCTCTTTCCCTTTTGCCACCGGACATTAGCACCCGATGACTCACTCCCGTACATCACTTCACGGCATTCGGAGTTTGTCAGGAATCGACAGGCGATGAAGCCCTCTCATCCTATCAGTAGCTCTACCTCCGTGAAGCTAATACGAGGCTGTCCCTAAAGACATTTCGGGGAGTACGAGCTATCTCCCAGTTTGATTAGCCTTTCACCCCTACCCACAACTCATCCGAGCACTTTTCAACGTAAACCGGTTCGGACCTCCAGAGCCTGTTACGGCTCCTTCATCCTGGTCATGGGTAGATCACTAGGTTTCGCGTCTGTCCCTGCCGACTGAACGCCCTGTTCAGACTCGCTCTCGCTCCGGCTCACGCACCTGAAGTGCTTAACCTTGCCGGCAAGGAACAACTCGTAGGCTCATTATGCAAAAGGCACGCCGTCGCTGATTGCTCAGCTCCGACCGCTTGTAAACGAACGGTTTCAGGGTCTATTTCACTCCCCTGTTCGGGGTGCTTCCCACCTTTCCCTCACGGTACTGGTTCACTATCGGTCTTCCGGAAGTATTTAGCCTTGCGGGATGGTCCCCGCAGATTCAGACAGGATTTCACGTGTCCCGCCCTACTCAGGTTGTCTCCTCGGATACATCAACTTGCCGGTACGGGCCTGTCACCCTCTGCGGGAGCGTTTTCCAACGCATTCCTGTTCGTTGATGTATCTCTTATGGAAACCCCTACAACCCCTACAGCGCCGTAACGCTCCAGGTTTGGGCTCTTCCCCTTTCGATCGCCACTACTCAGGGAATCGATACTTTCTTTCTCTTCCTCCGGGTACTGAGATGTTTCAGTTCCCCGGGTTTGCTCCATCTAATGATGGTGCACGGCCTTCAGCCGTGCGGGTTGCCCCATTCGGACATCGTCGGATCAATACCTGCTTGCAGTTCCCCGACGCTTTTCGCAGCTTGCCACGTCCTTCTTCGCCTCCGGAAGCCAAGGCATCCACCGTTCGCTCTTGTAACCTTCTTCTTGAATGAATTACTT
>CAYNDY010000267.1:0-1940 GCA_964396105.1 uncultured Muribaculaceae bacterium | reverse complement strand
CAGGCGGACGGTACCTTTATTATATGCTGAAATTGTGGTAGTGGGGGCCGAAGCGGTTGAAGGCGGCTTCGTCTAGGGCGGTGCGGTGGTCGGGGTGGGCTATGCTGATTAGTAGCTTGGCCCTTTCCTGGAGGGAGCGGCCGTAGAGGTTTACCGCGCCGTATTCGGTCACTATCCAGTGAACGTGGGCGCGGGTGGTCACTATGCCGGCGCCTTCCTGGACTGTCGGGCAGATTTTGCTGACGCCTTTGTTTGTGGTCGAGGGCATCGCTATGATGGCTTTGCCGCCTTCGGAGAGGGAGGCTCCGTAGACGAAATCGCACTGGCCGCCTACGCCGGAGTAGAATTTTGTGCCTATGGAGTCGGCGTTCACCTGGCCTGTGAGGTCAACTGAGACGGCGGAATTTATCGCGGTCATTTTCGGGTTGCGGGAGATAATGCGCGGGTCGTTGGTGTAGCCCACGTCCATCATCGTGACCATCGGGTTATTGTCTATGAAATCATAGACCTCCTTGCTTCCCATAAGGAAGGTGGAGGCTATCTTGCCGGGGTCTGTGACCTTGTTGCGGCCGGTGATCACTCCTTTTTCCACGAGGCGGAGTACTCCGTCGGCGAACATTTCCGTGTGGATTCCGAGGTCCTTGTGGCCTTCGAGCTGGGCGAGCACCGCGTTCGGAAGTGCCCCGATTCCGAGCTGGAGGCAGGCTCCGTCTTCGATGAGATTGGCGCAGTTGCGGCCTATGGCGATTTCAGTTTGGTTCGGAGCGTTGAAATTGCATTGGATTAGCGGGGTGTCGTCGCTGACGAAAATGTCTATCATCGAAAGGGGGATGAGCGCCTGTCCGAGGGCTCTCGGAACATTGGGGTTTACGACCGCTATTACCGTCCGGGCACATTCTATGGCGGCTAAGGTGGCATCGACCGAGGTGCCGAGCGACACCATTCCGTCGGCGTCCGGAGGGCAGACCTGAATCATCGCGACATCGCACCTGAGGGCTCCGCACCTGTAGAGTTTCTGGGTTTCGCTAAGGAAAACCGGGATGTAGTCGGCGTAGCCGCTCTGGACTGAGGGGCGCACGTTCGCTCCGATGAAAAAGCCCTGATGGAAGAAAATGCCTTCGTAGCGCGGATCGGCGTACGGGGCGGGGCCTTCGGTGTGGAGGTGGTGAATCCGGACATCCCTCAGCTCTCCACGGTCGCCCCTTTCGCAGAGGGCGCGGATGAGGACCTGAGGGGCGCTCGCCACGCTGCTAAGATGCACGTGGTCGCCGCTCTTTACGACTTTTACCGCCTCTTCGGCGCTTACAAAATGAATTTCCTTTGCCATAGATTCATTGTTGGTAGATGGATCTCCTTATGTTAGGATATGCAGTCAGTTTCTCGTGGGGCGTCGTTCCCTGTGTTCCGGTATGCCCCAGTTCAAGGATGCAAAGATAAATTTCTTTTTAGGATTTTCCGCTTTTATCCCGTTTCTTTTCTACCTTTGCCGGCCTATGGAATGGGATTTTAGTTTTTTTTCGATTTTTACTCTGGTGACCGGGGTGGTTTTCCTCATCCTGGAAATCCGGCAGAGCAACTGGATGTGGCTTTTCCAGCTTCTCTCTTCGGCGGCGGCTCTCTGGGTTTTCGCCTCCGAGGGGCTCTGGGCCTCTTCCGCGCTCAATTTCTACTATGTCGTTATGGCTTTTGTGGGCCTGTGGCAGTGGCGGCGGGATGCTTCGGCGATGCGGGCGGCTTCCGGAGTGGCTTCTGAGGCTTCAGTGGCAGGGGAGGCTTCAACGGGGGAGTCCCAGCCAAGCCTTGAGGCCCCGAAGAAGGAGAGCGGCTCGCTGCACCTAAGGCGCCTTTCTCTTCGGACGCTTCTTGTGAGTCTTGCGGTTTTCATTCTCGGCACGGCGGCCCTGTATTTCCTTCTTCAAGCTCTCGAAGACCCGAAGTCC
>CAYNDY010000266.1:0-1941 GCA_964396105.1 uncultured Muribaculaceae bacterium | reverse complement strand
TAAGTTTGTGGTCCACAAGTTTGTGAACTTTTATTATTTGACCGGGTCAAATATGTATGGATTCTCAAAATGTTGAGGATATTGTAGACACAAAGAGAGCCGCAGTTTTTAGGTGCGGCTCTCTTTTTATTTAGGGGAGTTGGGGGACTACTTCAGGGTGAAGAGGGAGGCGAAGCTGAACATATCCGGGTCGAATTTTGACCAGCCGTCTGCCCACATCTCGCCGAACGGCGGCTCGTCGTAGTCGCGGAACTCAACGCTGAGGCCGTCGTCAGTGAGGCGGAAAACTATCACTGCCTCGCCGAGGGTCTCGGTGTCGGCGCTGAATGCGCGGTTGGCGCTGGAGAGCTTGTAGTAGGTGTTGTACTGGTAGGCGGCGCCAAGATCCTCGGTCACGAACTGCTGGTTGTCAAGAACGGTGTATTTGCCGAGGGTGATTGAGCCTGCGGTGGTGTTCTTAGGCTCTGAGAGGGTGACGGTGCACTCGCGGAAGAAGTTTGCGAAATCGCCGGTTTTGCCCGGAGTGAGTTTCACTGAGCCGTCAGCCTCCTCGGTGAAGGTGAGGGTGAAGCCGGTGTTGTGGGTAGGAAGTGCATCAGGGTCGTCTTCCATATCTAAGAACCACTCTTCCACCCCGTCGAGGTCGTACACTTTATTGAACTCCCATGTGCCTACGAGTTTGTTCGGAGTCTGAAGACCGCGCACGGCGATGTTTACGTAAGAATTGTCGCCGCTGATGACCCTTGAGTCAGCCTCGGTGTCGAAAGTGAGCTGGAGCTCTCCGCCGCCGGAGCAGTTGTCTGAGACATTGAACTTGACATACGCCTTGGTTTCGCCGGCAGGAATGACTGCATACGGTGCTGTGGCTCCCTCGGGAGCGTTTTCAGGAGCGATGAACTGAAGCTCTGAAGGAGTGTCGCCGCTGAGTTTGAGAGGAATCACGAGGTCGGTTGAAGGAGTGAAGTCCTTGCCGGTTACGCTTCCCGTGACGCTGACCTGAACTGCGAGGCTCTCGTAGGCGTAGGCCCTGAGAGTGCTGAAGCTTGCGACATAGCCCTCCTGAAGATCCGGGCTTACGACAGTGACTGTCTTGTTGCCGAGATTATATCCCGGGGTGATGTCGGATATTTTGAGATTCACGATTTTGCCGCTCTGCTCACCGAGGTCTTTGACCGTGAGGAACGCAGAAGAGTTGCCCGGTTCGATTGTAACCTCAGCCTTGGCTACGTTGTCTTCATCGGCGCTGGCTACGAGGTCGGCGTAAACCTGATAGTCGGTGCCCCAGACTGCCGGACCGCTCAGAAGAACGGTGACGGTCACTTTCTCGCTCACAGCCCTGTTGGCGCGGACAACTACGTCCACGCTGCCCTTCTGGTAAACAGTGTAGAGGCTTTTGCTGAATTCGATGCTGATTGGTTCATTCTCCGCTTTTTCGCAGGAAGAAAAGGCGAGGCACGCTGCGGCAGCCGTCGCCACGAATGTAAGGATTTTTTTGAACATACCTTAATAATTATAAATTAACACTACTTACTCCTGAGAGGCTTTAATTGCGGCCTCATATTCGGCTTTGGCGGCGGCGACGAGGGCTTTTTCCTCTGCCGTAGGCACCTCTCCTTTCGGTTTTATATAGCTTTTGGAGGCGTCCGAAGTCTTCGGCGGAAGCTCGTTATAGGTGCAGCCACAAAGACTTGCAAGCGCAAAGCCGACCGCGAATATAGCAATTATATTTTTTTTCATACTCATTTCACTTAAAAATTGTTACTTTCCTTCACTGAGATTTCAATTTAACTTTCGCACTTGCGAAACTTTAGGATATTAGTAAACATACCCCGGGTTCTGTTCGAGGGAAGGGTTGAGGTCGATGTCCGCCTTGTAGATGGGCGAAGTGTAGAGGTAGGCCTTCGTGGTGTATTTGAGCCCGTTGTTGATGACCCACCACTC
>CAYNDY010000265.1:0-1950 GCA_964396105.1 uncultured Muribaculaceae bacterium | reverse complement strand
TTGCCGTTAGGGATGAACTGGTTGGTGAGTGCACTCATATCAACGCTAAGGTTCTTCAGAACGAGGTTGCAGTCCGCTCCGTCAAGTACAATCTGAGCGGTGAGTTTTACGGTAGGGCGTGAACCAGGGGTCACACCTATTACAATCACAGATTTTGTGAACGCGTCGGCACAGAGATTTGCAAATGCTCCGTCCTGAACGAAGAATGCTCCGTAGGTGCCTGCATTGACCCAGGTGCTCTCGACCTTCTGGCCGTCGGCTGAGGTGATGAGAAGCCCCGGACCGTTCTTGGCCTTGCTGAAGGTCTCGGAGCCGACAGTGATTTCCTCGCCTGCCTCCCAAGCCTCATAGAGGTTGGTGAAGTCGGAGGTCGAAGCCTTGTAGGAAGCGAGAGGGCCGTTGTTCACGTCGCCGCAAGGAAGGACATAGAGAACATATTCGGTATTGGCCTTGAGGTCCTCTACAAGAACCTCGGCGTCGGTACCCTTTGTGCCGTCAGCGATAACTTCGGTTGCAGAAGGCGCAGTCTCGCTCGCAGCGCGGAGGAGATAGTACCAGGAAGTGGCGTTCTCGGTGGTGACGGTGAATTTGAGGGAAGCGGTATTGGCCTCCGTGAGGGCGATGCTTGCGGCAGGGTCATAGACTGAAGCGGAGCCGTCGAGCTGGACGCGGACCTTTGCGATGGCGATGTGACCGCCCTCGGAGAATGCGACGATGTTCACGTCAGTCCTCGTGTCGGCAAGCGCAGCCTTTGTAGCGGCCTCGGAAGGAGCTATGATTGAAAGGGATGCGCCTGTAAGGTAGGCTTCCCAGTTCTTAGGCGCAGTGATGACAGTGGAAGCGATGCCCTTCATCTCGACTGAGAAGGTCTTTTTCTCTCCGAGGCGGAAAGTGACGTCGGTGTCGGCGCCGTTGACCTTGCAGAGGAATCCGCCCACAACAGGAACTGTGTACTGCTCGCCGTTCTTGAGGGTGAGGACGAGTTTCTCGTCAGAGTACTCGACGTCTGCGAAATAAGAATCCTCTCCGCTGCTTGAAGCTACGGCCTTAACCCTGTTGCCGTTTACGTCAAGAACAGCGCTGCAGCTGCTCCCGCCGTTGTAGCTTACTGTCCAGTAGCCGTCTGCGCTCACGCTGAAAAGAGGAGTGACGCCGTCCTGGCCCACAGCGACAATTTTCTCACCGGTCTTGTCATCGGTGATGTAGGTCGCGCCGTTTCCGTCCTGATAGTCCACCATCCAGTAGCCGTCCTTGTCTATGGACATAAGCGGAGCCTTGCCCATTCCGACGCTACCCTGGGTGAGAGTCATCGTGGTGCCGTTGGAGAGGGTGAGGACATAGTCCCCGTCCTTTTCCTCCACCTTGTTTATGGCCTGGCCGGAAGCGATGGCCTGGAGAGCCTGGATGTTGCCGTTGATTGCGGAAGCGACCGTCTCAAGGGCGGTAACCCTGCTTTCTATATTGTCCACCCGCTCCTGAAGAGCATCAATCGTGCTGCAGGAAAAGATTGCCGCGAGGGCAAGGGCGAGAGAAAATATTCTGACTGAAGTTTTCATTATTTTGACTTTTAGTGTTATAGCTGCTTAACTTTAATCCAATCTATGTCGAACTGACCCGGGAACTCATCATTCTCGATGATTCCGCCGACGAACTGCCCTCCGACAGCGATGTCAAGGAGGGTGTTGTAGTCCTGCTCCATATAGGTCCAGTTCTGGAGGTAATACTCCTGTTCCTGAGGCTTGAGCTCCGAGTAGAGAGGGTCGTCGAGGGAGTGGGCGATGTGCTTGTAGGTGTGCACAGGGATGTCGTTCACATACCAGGTGATCCAGTCGTCGGTGATTTCAACCGAGAAGACGTTGAATGCTCCCCCCGTCATAGCGTCGGTGGCGATGCCCTGGTGCCAGTTCTGCACGGTCTCGCCCGCATCGTTGACGTAGGTCTCCTTCTTCT
>CAYNDY010000264.1:0-1963 GCA_964396105.1 uncultured Muribaculaceae bacterium | reverse complement strand
GTGATGAACGGCACGAGGTTGTTAGGCACTCCGCGCGGAAGTTCGCCGATAAGGGCTGACGGATGCGCTCCGATCGGGTTGAAGTAGCGGAGGGCGATTCCCTTCACAGGGCCTTCTGCGTCCCTTCCTGCCTCAACCGTGGCTCCGTAGGCTGCTGAAGCCTTCACGGTGTCGCGGAGAATGTCCTCGCAGATCTGCTTGGTGTTTCCGTATGGGGATGTGGCGGGCTTTCTCGGAGACTCCTCGGTCACAGGAAGCTTGTCCGTCTCGCCGTAAACCGTTGCGGATGAGGAGAAAAGCACATTGCATCCGCCGTGATGAATGGCGGCGTCGAGGATGTTCAGGAAGGAAGTGAGGTTGTTGCGGTAGTACTTCACCGGCTTTGCAACCGACTCGCCCACAGCCTTGAACGCGGCGAAATGGATTACTGCGTCGATTTTGTAGCGGCTGAAAAGCGAATTCACCGCCTCAGCGTCGCAGCAGTCGATTTTTTCAAAAGGAATGTCTTCCCTTCCGGTAATTTTCTTCACGCCCTCGAAGCAGGTCATATCGCAGTTGGACAGATTGTCCGCAACGACGACGTCATACCCCGCCCCGATAAGTTCCACGGTCACGTGGCTGCCGATGTATCCGGCACCGCCCGAAACCAAAACAGTTTTTTTGCTCATAATTTTGTATATAATTATATAGTTTTCAATCCAAAGGGGCAAAGGTAAGAATTATTTACCTAACTTTGACCCTGATTATGAACATCAAAAGGATATATTTTTCGGCAATAGCTGCGCTCACCCTTCTAAGCGGCAGCACAATCTTGAGCGCTCAGGGGCCGCAGACCCCACAGGCTTCCAAGGACACCCCCTGCAGTGTAACTGAACTTGGCTTCCCCGAGGGCGAACAGGCGGGCGTCTGCATCCGCACGCTCTCCGGGCGCGACATTCTTAAGACAAACGAAAAGCAGAATTTTGTCCCCGCCTCCAACCTCAAGGTCCTCTCCACAGGAGTTTCGCTCCATCTTCTCGGCGCGAACGCCCGCTTTGAAACCCGCCTCGCCCATTCCGGAGAAATCTCCCCGGACGGGACTCTCAAGGGAGACCTATATATAATAGGAGGGGGCGACCCCACGCTCGGAAGCGGAGAATGCGGAAGCAAGGGAGCGGAGGAACTTGTCTCGGGATGGGTGCGCAGAGTCCGCGAGGAGGGAATCCGTCGGATTGAGGGGCTTGTCATCGGAGACTCCCGCGCGATGCCCTCAGAGGTTAACGGGAGCTGGATGTACGAAGACATAGCGACCTATTACGGAGCCACTCCCTGCGCGCTTATGTACAGGGAAAACTGCATCGACCTCCTGCTGACCCCGGGCGCTGAAGTCGGGGCAGCTGTAAAAATTAACGCAACTGGCGGCGGGAAGGCCCTCTCAGAAGCGGGCGCCCCATCAAGCGCTCAGGTCCCTGCAAGCGCCCCGCTCACAATCGCCTCAGCCCCGTGGATGATTCTTCGCAGCGAGTGCACAACAGGCGAGGAAGGCACCGGCGACAGGACATATCTTTTTGTCTCCGAATTCTCCCCGGCGGCGCGCCTCGGCGGCACCTACGCCCTCGGCAAAACCCCTAAGACCGTCCACTACAATAACCCCTTCCCCGAGTTCGCCGCCGCCTTCGACCTTGCGGACGCTCTCGCAAAGGAAGGCATCCTCTGCCGCGGGGTCACTTCCACCTCCGCCTGCCACCCCATAGCCTTCTATAGGGCCGGCACCTCAGAGAAAAACGCCCGAACAAGCGCCGCAAACAGCGCCCCCGCACAGCCCTCCCGCTGGGCTTTCGCCTTCGAATCCTTCACCCAGTGCGCCCGCCTCACGCCGCAGGACTCCCTCACTGTCATCGCCCGCACTCTCTCCCCGAAGCTTTCGGAAATAGCCCGCCGCACAAATTATGTCAGCGACAACCTCTACGCAGAGACCCTTCTG
>CAYNDY010000263.1:0-1989 GCA_964396105.1 uncultured Muribaculaceae bacterium | reverse complement strand
AGCGCCTCGCGGCCTCTGTTGTACCCTCTTTTCCGAAAGGGACTGCAAAGGTAAGGACTTTTTGGAAACCGCCAAACATTTTCTCGATTTTTTTGTAAAAATTTTTCTACTTTTGTCGCCGCAAACGCAAAGGGAAGGCAAATGCAGAGCGGCGGGGAGAGAGCGCCTTCCAACACATAGGCATATATATAAGGTAAATTTTATGTCCTGGTTTTTGGATTTATTTCGGCAACAGACATTCATTCAGGCGATTGTGGTCCTTTCACTCATCTGCGCGGTGGGGCTGCTCTGCAACAAGATAAAAATAAAGGGCGTTTCGCTCGGAGTGACCTTCGTGTTTTTCGCAGGCATCGTGGCCGGACATCTCGGCCTCGGGATTGACCCGCAGATGCTCTCTCTCGCGCAGAACTTCGGCCTCATCCTCTTTGTCTACTCGCTCGGAGTGCAGGTGGGCCCGAGCTTCTTCCCTTCGCTGAAAAAAGGCGGCATCAAGCTCAATCTGCTCGCCTTCGGGGTGCTGGTGCTTGGAACCGGGCTGTGCCTGGGGCTGGGGGCGCTGTGCGGAGTCAGCGTTCCGGTGTCGATGGGTCTTCTTTCGGGAGCCGTGACCAACACGCCTATGCTCGGTGCGGCCCAGCAGGCCCTTCTGGACTCGAATCCCGGGGCGGTCAATGTCTCCAACGAGATGGCGATGGCCTGCGCCGTGGGCTATCCTTTCGGCGTCGTGGGAGTGATTCTTTGCGTTATTATCCTCAAGGCCGCATTCCAGAAAAAGAGTTCGCAACCTATTGACAATCACGACAATCCGACTTTCGTAACCGAGTTCAGGGTGAGCAACCCGGCAATTTTCGGCAAGACAATAAAGGAAATTATGCACGGGCTCCCCTTCCATCTTGTGGTCTCAAGGGTGTGGAAATTCGCATCTGAGGAGGACTACAAGGCAGCCTCAGAGGGAGGAAGGATGATCGGGGACAATATAAAGGAAGGAAACATATCCGAGTGGGGAACAAAGGAAGCGAGCGCCACAGTGGTGAAAAACGAGGCTGAAATCATAATCCCGAGGAAGGTGGAAGGAAAGGTGATAATCCCTAACGGAGACACTGTTCTGGAGGAAGGGGAACATCTTCTTGTCCTCTGCAAGGAGCGGGAAAAAGGACTCGCGGAGAAACTTTTCGGCGAAGTGGTGGACAAGGACTGGAACAAGAAGGACATCGACTGGAACGCCATTGACGGACAGCTGGTTTCCCGCCACGTTCTGGTCACCAAGGCAAAAGTGAACGGAGCGAAACTCGGCGACCTGCACCTTCGCAACACCTACGGCATCAACATAACGAGGGTGAACCGCGCCGGAATCGACATCCTCCCCTCCAGCAGCCTGAGGCTCCAGATGGGCGACAGGCTCACGATTGTGGGACAGTCCCAGGCCATAGAAAGAGTGGCCGGAGTGCTTGGAAATCAGGTGAAAGAACTCCGCAACCCGAATCTTTTCTCGCTTTTTGTCGGAATAATCCTGGGACTTGTTCTGGGAAGCATTCCGCTCGCCCTGCCGGGAATGAGCGTGCCGATTAAACTGGGAATCGCCGGCGGACCGATTGTAGTCGGAATCCTTATGGGCGCCTTCGGACCGAGGCTCCACATTATGACCTACACGACCCACAGCGCCAGTCTGATGCTCCGTCAGCTGGGCCTTACGGTCTATCTTGCGGGACTGGGCCTGAGCGCCGGACCGGGCTTTTTCGAAACCGTGTTCCGCCCCGAGGGGCTTCTGTGGATCGGGATAAGCGTTGCCCTTGCGGTTGTGCCCGTTCTCATCATCGGATTCATCGCAGGGAAGGCCTGCAGGACCGAATACGCCACCAATGTGGGTATGCTCTGCGGCGCGATGGCAAACCCGATAGCGCTGAACTACGCGCTGAGCACCGTTGACGACGACGAGCCTTCGGTGGCCTACGCAACGGTCTATCCGATCTGCATTTTCCTGCGCGTCAT
>CAYNDY010000262.1:0-2018 GCA_964396105.1 uncultured Muribaculaceae bacterium | reverse complement strand
GTTATATAATTCTCTTTGTTCTTGCCCTGAAGATGCATTCCCTCGTAAATCTTCTGGATGCGGTCCATATCGGCGCGGGCATCGTCGGTGAGTTCCACCTTTTCGCCCCTGCCGATGTGCTTGGTGCCCCAGTCGAAATAGCCAAGATACACCGGACAGCCCACTTCCTTCGCGATTTTATGGAAACCCGTCTTCCATTTTTTGATTGGTTTGCGGGTGCCTTCCGGCGCGAGAGCGAGGTGCATAACCTTCTTGCTGTTCATCTCGTGCACGATGCTCAGGACCACGGCCGCGCCGTTTGTCCTGTCAACGGGCACGCCGCCGAGTTTTCTCAGAACCCAGCCAACCGGGCCCCAGAACATTTCCTTTTTCACCATACAGTAGGCCTTGCCGCCCACTGAAGTGTAGTAGAGGTAGGATATAAGAAAATCCCATATAGTCGTGTGCGGAACGCCGAGGATTACACATTTATCCTCCGGCACGGGGCCGCTGTCTGCGGTCCAGCCGAGTGCCTTGAGAGCGAATTTGCAGAATTTCTGTCCCATAATAAAGTTTATTCAATTTTCTATTTAAGAAGGATTTTTGTGGATAAATTCATTTTTGAAGAGGGAGTGTACTGGAATACTCGACCGATGAAAGATGGATTCAGACCCAAAAGACTCTTAAATATTAATGTCTTCAAGGTCGGTCTCGCTACGTAGATTTCCGCGTATAAAGTTCTGTCTTTCAATGGTATTGTCGCCCATATAGAACTCCATAATCTCCGCGATGGACTCTTCGTCGCTTATGCTCACAGTGTCGAGCCTCATCCCCTCGCCGATGAAATCCTTGAACTCGTCTGAGGAAATCTCTCCTAGACCTTTGAATCGGGTGATTTCAACTCCGGTCTTGAGCTTCTTTATGGCCTTCTCCTTTTCGGTGGAATCGTAGCAGTAGACCGACTCCTTTTTGTTGCGCACGCGGAAAAGCGGGGTCTGGAGGATGAAGACGTGGCCGTTGCGGATGAGCTCCGGGTAGTATTTCATAAAGAATGTGAGCACAAGCATCCTGATGTGCATTCCGTCGTCATCGGCATCGGTTGCGACCACAATGCGGTTGTAGCGGAGATCCGCCACATCGTCCTCCACTCCGAGGGCGTTCAGAAGCAGGTTAAGCTCCTCATTTTCAGCGACTTTCTTCCTGCTTTCCTTGTAGCAGTTGATAGGTTTTCCGCGGAGGCTGAACACAGCCTGGGTCTGCGCGTCGCGGGCCTTGGTGATGGTACCGCTTGCGGAGTCTCCCTCGGTGATGAATATGCTCGTGAGGTCAAGGAGTTCCTTGTTCTGCTCGGTAATCTTGTCGCCGAGATGGAGCTTGCAGTCGCGGAGCTTGCGGTTATAGACGCTGGTCTTCTTGTTGCGCTCGCGGGTCTTTTTCTGTATGCCCGAAATCTCCTTGCGCTCGGTCTCGGAAGCGATGATTTTCGCCTGGAGAACCGGGACTATGTCCTTGTGGATGTGGAGGTAGTTGTCAAGCTGGTTCTTTACGAAATCGTTGACGAAGGCGCGGATTGTGGGGCCGCGGTCGATTAGAGTGGCTCCGTTCTCTCCCTTTTTGGGGTTGCCGTTCTCGTCGAGGACCTCCTGTTCGTAGGTATAGGTGGAGCCGAGCTTGGTCTTGGTCTGGCCTTCGAAGTTTGGCTCCTGGATGCGGATGCTGATGGCTCCGATTATGCCCTGGCGGATGTCCTGCGGGTCATAGTCCTTCTTGAAGAACTCCTTGAGGGTCTTCGCCACAGCCTCCCTGAAGGCGGCGAGGTGGGTTCCTCCGTCACGGGTGTTCTGGCCGTTCACGAACGAGGCGATGTTCTCCCCGTAGGCGTTGCCGTGGGTGAGCACGATTTCGATGTCCTCGCCCTCGAGGTGGATCGGCGGGTAGAGCGGCTCCTCGGAAAGGTTGTCGTTTACGATGTCCAGAAGGCCGTTCTTGGAGGTGTAGTCCACTCCGTTGAGTTTAATGGTGAGCCCCTTGTTGAGGTA
>CAYNDY010000261.1:0-2063 GCA_964396105.1 uncultured Muribaculaceae bacterium | reverse complement strand
GCGGGTGTAGATGTCCTGGAGGACCAGGCCGGCGAGGGTCATTCCGAAGATGGCCGTGACGGGGGCGGTGGTGCCGTTGATCTGGGCTTTGGAGGCGCTCCAGTCGTGATTCAGGAGCTCTGGGTCCCCCGGGCCTTCGGGGGTTGGGGTGCTGAGTGAGGCCTCCCCTGGGCCTTCCTGAGTTTGATTTTGCGCCGGGTCGGCGTCCGGGCTGAAGGAGTCAGCGAGGAGGGCGTTGTGGCCGCGGTTGGGAAGGACTTCGTCGTCGTAGACGCAGAGAAACTTTTTGGCTGGGAAAGTGTGTGCGCGCTTCATTCTTTTTCTTAGAGCCGCTCCGAGCGGGCAGCCCCTCACCTTCCAGAACTCCGCCACCTGCACCTTCAGCGGATTCACCTTAAGGGCGGCGCCGAGAGAGCAGAAAAAGCGGGCGCGGCTTGCCGACGCCCTGAGAATCAGAAGGGTTTTGTCCTTGAGGGAGTCCACCGCGTCGATTATGTAGTCGTAGTCATCGAGACAAAATTCGTCGGCTGACTGCTCGCAATAAATTTTCTGCACAGCCTCGATTTCGGCCTCGGGATTTATCTCCAGAAGCCTTTCGCGGAGAGCCTCCACCTTCACCTGCCCCACCGTGCGGGTGGTCGCCATCAGCTGGCGATTCACGTTGCTCTGGGCCACCCTGTCCGAGTCCACCATCGTCAGGTGCCTCACCCCGCTGCGCACAAGCCCCTCCGCGCACCAGCTCCCGACGCCGCCGACGCCGAAAATGATGACGCGGACGCTTCCCAGAGCCTCCATCGTGTCTTCGCCAAGAAGCAGCTCCGTGCGGGCGAATATCGCTTTTTCGTTTTTTTGCATAAAATGAAATTCAGACAAAAAGGCAGGCTGGAGCGTTCCCCAATCTGCCTTCTTAATTCAGCATCCGTAAGTATCTGACTTACTTAATCCGGGCCTTAGAGAGTTCGTTTCACCTCGACAATCTGGTAGGCCTCGACAATGTCGCCCACCTTGATGTCGTTGTAGTTCAGGATGTTAAGACCGCAGTCCTGACCTGAAACAACCTCCTTCGCATCGTCCTTGAACCTCTTCAGTGAGCCGAGCTCGCCGCTGTAAACCACGATGCCGTCGCGGATCACGCGGATCTTCGAAGTCCTCTGGAGCTTGCCCTCGCGGACAACGGCTCCTGCAATTGTTCCCACCTTGGAAATCTTGAAGGTCTCCATAACCTCGGCGGTTGCGGTGATCTCCTCCTTCTCCTCAGGCGCAAGCATACCCTCGATACCGTCCTTGACCTCGTTGATGGCGTCGTAGATGACCGAGTAGAGCCTGATTTCAATCTCCTCCTTCTCGGCGAGCTTACGCGCACCTGCTGAAGGACGAACCTGGAAGCCGATGATGACCGCATCCGAAGCCGCTGCCAGAAGGACATCGGACTCGGAAATTGCACCCACAGCCTTGTGGATTACATTCACGCGCACCTCCTCGGTGGAGAGCTTTATGAGGGAGTCTGAAAGCGCCTCCACAGAGCCGTCCACGTCTCCCTTGACGATTACGTTGAGTTCCTTGAAGTTGCCGATTGCGATCCTTCGGCCGATTTCCTCGAGGGTCATATGCTTCTGGGTCTTGATGCCCTGGATGCGGATGAGCTGCTCCCTCTTGTTGGCGATTTCCTTAGCCTCGCGTTCGTCGGCCATAATGTTGAAGGTCTCGCCCGCTGTCGGCGCGCCGTTGAGTCCGAGCACCGAAACCGGAGTTGAAGGCCCTGCGACCTCGACTTTCTGCCCTCTTTCATTGTACATAGCCTTGATGCGGCCGGTGTAGCAGCCGGAGAGCATCACGTCTCCCACCTTCATCGAGCCGTTCTGCACGAGCACCGTGGCAAGATAGCCCCTACCCTTGTCGAGGGAGGACTCGATGACGGCGCCGGTGGCCCTGCGGTTAGGATTTGCCTTGAGGTCCAGAAGGTCGGCTTCGAGAAGCACCTTGTCCAGAAGAAGGTCCACATTTGTACCCTTCTTCGCGGAAATCTCCTGGCACTGGTATTTGCCGCCCCAGTCCTCGACGAG
>CAYNDY010000260.1:0-2066 GCA_964396105.1 uncultured Muribaculaceae bacterium | reverse complement strand
CTGCCAGAAGAGGTTGGGGTCGTTGTAGGGGCCTTTAACCATTGATTTCGTAGGGGCGCCCTCACCGTGGAAAGGATAGACCTTGCCGTCGGAAGCCTTCGAGAGGCGTGCGCTGAACTGAAGTTTCGTCACTGAGGAAACGCTGGCAAGAGCTTCGGCGGCTCCGTCAAGGTTCTGCTTCGAAGGGAAGCGAACGAGGTACCATCTGTGCAGACCCGCAGCCTTTGCGGAGGCCTCGGTGGCCTTGTTCACAGGGAACACCCTCTCGATGGAAACTGCTCCTATCTCATCCATAACGGCGTCGATGGCCTCAACTCCCGAGCGCTCCCTTTTTCCGCCTCCCAGGGCCTCAATCTGAGCCGCAGCGTCTTCATTCAGTTTCACGACCAGAACGCCCTCATTGGCGTTTTTCGAACTGTTGCAGACTTTCATCATAGCCTTAGCCTCGGCCCCCGCGGGGGTCTCCTCCCCGGGCTGAAGAGCCTCTGCGGAACAGCCCGCAAGAGCGAGAGCGTAAAGCGCCGCCACTAATATATATATTGTCTTTTTCATCTTCATCAGAGTTGTTTAAAGGTGTCAGGGATTCTGAATCTTTCCGGTCCTCCCAAAGCCCTCACCGGGAGATTGTTCGGAATGCTGAACTGCGAAACCGGAATCTCCATAACGTCGGTTCCGAGATTCACAGGAGCTCCCGGAAGTCCTCCCATATCCTTCTCAGGGTCCACGAGAAGTATCTGTGTCATAAGGGAATAGAGAGTGTTGTTCGAAGCGGTGTAGAGGTAGCGGCAGGTGTAGCCCTCGGCCTGCATCATAGGGGAAGGCACGCCGTAGAGGTAGCCGTCAGCGACCTCGCCGAAGAAGATTCCCCAGGACATATAGACGTTCGACTCGTCCTCGTCAACGAGGTAGCCCGTGAACACGGTCTCGCCGTTCTTTTCGCCCAGGGTGTTGGTCTGGTCCACATAAAGGGCAAGGGTGCCGAGGTAGCCCTCGAACTGGTAGGAGTCAGGGATGTAGGCGGCGAGGAGTTTTCCGCCGCTGTCGTACTCCACTCCCGTAAGTCCCTCCACGTTAAGCATCTGGAGTCCGCTTCCCGAGAGAGAAGAGTTGTCGGAGAAGTTCACCTTGCCGATGAAGCGGCGCTGAGGCTTAGAGTCCATAAGCTGCAGGGCGTAGCAGTTCCACGAT
The DNA here is from genome assembly GCA_964396105.1 of uncultured Muribaculaceae bacterium. Classification (GTDB taxonomy): domain Bacteria; phylum Bacteroidota; class Bacteroidia; order Bacteroidales; family UBA932; genus Cryptobacteroides. The sequence continues at coordinate 878 of CAYNDY010000260.1, read as the reverse complement.
GTGGATGTCACCTTCGCGCGGGAAGGGTTGGTGGTGAGGAAACTTGAGTAGGTGTAGTCCGTCTCAAGGCCGGGGTTGAAGGTGCCGGTGGTGGTGTAGTCCTGGGTGAGGAGCACGGTTTCGTAGCCGTTGCTGGCCCGGAGGACCAGAGTGTAGTCGGTAGCTCCGTTAAGGCCCGTAATCATCACGCTGTAGTATTTGTCGTTCACCTTCCGGATTTCCTCCTCGGTGAAGTCCTCTCCGCTGTTGTCCAGAAGGGACTCGGGGTCGCTCTGGGCCTTGCTCTTTTTGTAGAGTCCGTAGGTTATGGACTCGATGTCCTCGCCATAGACATAGAATTTGCCGGCGTTGTCGGTGCTGACTCCCTGCCCTGCATACTCGTTCGTGCCCTCGAGGCCGAAATGTATGTCCACAGGAACGCTGTCCCCTGAGGCGACATATCCGAAGGAAACATAGACATAGTCGCGGAAAACGTCGGAGGCATCATATACGCAGCCCACAAGGGTATATTTCCCCGTCCCCGGGCACTCCGGGATGAAGGTTCCGGAGGCGGTGATTTCGCCCTCAAAACTGCTCACTCCCCCGTCCAGGTCCTGGGCCTTCATATTCGCCGCGTCGTCGTCAAGCGTGCCCTCGAAGTAGGCGTACTTCACTTTTTTGGCGTCGGCGGCAAGAGTCACGGCAATCTCCACTTCGCCGTCCTCGTTTTTCGACTTTGTGAGCGAAACGCTGTAGTCAGGGACGGTGTAGCCGGGAAGGACGAGGCGGGTTGCTCCATTGGAGTTTACGGGGTAGTAGCTGCCGCTCATACTCTCCATCGTGAACATTATGCTGGAAACCGGGAAGGGGATGACCCCGTCCTTGAGTGTTCCGTACTG
>CAYNDY010000259.1:0-2066 GCA_964396105.1 uncultured Muribaculaceae bacterium | reverse complement strand
AACTTATGCCCGAATCCCGACATTCAGAAGGATTCAGTCTGAGGAGGATTCGCGTTAGAACTCGTGGAGGGAGAGTACCTCGTCGAGCCACTCGGGGAGGGCCTTTATGTGGTCGCGGCGGGAGCGGTTGTCCTCGGGGGCGAAGGCGTAGATTCCAAGGTCATTGCATTTTTCCAGAATTGACCTGCTCAGCGGGAGGTAGCTCACCAGAACGGCCTTCGAGTTGCCTCCGCCGTACGTTTTGCGCACGCTGTCTATTTTGAATATGTCGGCGGAAAAGACTTCGCCCGACTTGCACTCAATCAGAAGCAGCCGCTGCTTATCGTTCACGACGAGGTCAATCTCGTTTTTCACGGCGTTGCTCTCTATGTCGTTGAAAATCACGTCCCTCCAGATGCCGCCGCCCTTTTTCCAGCGCGAAACGGTGTCCGCCACCACAATCTCCCACCACCGTCCGATGAACATAATCTCGCAGCTGCGCCGGCAGGCGGAGTCGAACAGCACGTCGCTCCCCCGGTAGATGGAAAGCGCGCCTCCGTCAACCTCAATCGCATAGCCCTTCCCGAGCCTACCGGTGGTGCGTCCGCCCTGAGCCTTGTCGGAGAGGCCCCTGAACCATCTCTTGGCGGCGGAATAGACATCGAAATGGTTCTCGATGAATTTCTTCGCATACCAGGCGGTGTTGATGTCAAGTTCCTTCATCTTCCCCACATCCTCGAACTCCCGCACGCTGTTGCCGTAAAGGCGCATATACTCGGAGTTGCTGATGCCCTCGGTGAGCCGCCGGCGACGGTAGTCAAAGGTATCAATCCAATATCCGTCCTGGGTGATATAGACTCCCCGAGCCCCGAACTCCATAGCGACTTTCCCCGCAGCCATAGCCATAATCTTGGTACCCTCGGAGAGGTTGTAGATGAACTCGTCCCCGGGATATTTCTCCTGAATCTCGCCGCAGACCCGCATAATCCCCTCCACGTCATAAGGCCCCACAAGGTACTCGAAGACCTTGATTTTAGGGGAAATCATCCGGAGCATATCGCGGTAGAGCTCCCGTGTCTCCTGGGTCGCCAGAAGATGAATCGCCTCCGGGCGGAACTCCTTGATTCCCAAATAAATGGTGTCAAGGTCCTTACCCACGGTTATAATCTGATGCTTTGTCATAATTTTCCGTTTTGCCGAGAGGCAAAGTTAAGAAAAATTCGTATTTTCGTTAGCCTCTCTCAGGTGCAGTGATAAAAAAGCACGCGCGAACATAGGTTTCGCAAGCCACTCGTACATTTGCACCGTTCACAAAAGAAATAGGTATTGCCCGCTACAGGCAATGTAAAATAAGTTAAACAACCTTTAAAACACAAACATTATGTACAACGATTACGACTTTGACGACGAAGACTACTGCGACCACTCATACGACGAATACGGCGGTTACAACGGTTACGACGACGACACCATCAACGAAGCTTTCGAGGGAGACCCTGAGGCCACCTGGAATGTCGACTGACATAAGTCGCCAGGGGCCGGAGATTGAGCCGGCTAATAAGTACGGTGAAATCCGAACGGGGATTCGGTGTTCTATGCGGCCTCTTTGTAAGAGGCCGCATAGATTATGGAGTAAACTCAAATCGTTCCAGCCGGGATATGCTTCTAACTGATTATTTATTAGTTACTTAGGCAAGTCAGAAATGATTTTATTTGGCCACTGGTGATTTAGAATATGGCTTCTGGTGAACGTTTTTACGGTATTTAAGTTTTTTTTGTCCAGTTCCGCTGCAAGATTTCTCCCGGTCTGCAGTATATATATCCAGACAAAAGATTTACATTATGAAGCAAGTCAAAGTTATTGATAATGACAATGCGTATCGGTTTGAGAAAGAAACCAATGAATTTCTTTCTCAACCGGGAATAACAATCAGTGAAATCCAGTACAGTCCCTACGGATGCGGCTACGACTCGCGTCTGTCGGTAATGATTATTTACGAAATCCAGGTAAACAATGACAATTAAGGAACTCAACGGAGACCTGCTCGGCAGCACAGCGCCGTGCATCTGCCATCAGGTAAACTGCA
>CAYNDY010000258.1:0-2079 GCA_964396105.1 uncultured Muribaculaceae bacterium | reverse complement strand
TGTCTCCCACTATGTTGCGGGAGGCTTCGGAGCTGAGCTTTTCGTAGTCGATGACTATTCCTTTGGAGAGAAACTCCATTTCAATTTTCTGAACCGCGGAGACTGCGCGGCCGAGTTCCGACTGAATCTCCGGGATTTTTGCTTCACCCTCGAGAATCGCGCTCGTGAGCTCCTGGCGGCGTTCCACATCGTCGCTCAGGGCGAACTCCTCCCTCATCTTTTCAAGTTCCCTGATTTCTTCGTCAAGGCTGGCGCGAAGAGTGCGAACCTCGTTCATCGCGGCCATATAGCGGTCCGTGTCGCTATTTTGGGGGATTGAGCCGTCAAGCGCTCCGCCCGTTTCCATCACTTCCAGGCCCTCCGCAGGGTCAAGGGCTATGAGGGCGGCAAGCCGGTCCGCTTCCGTCACTTTTTCTCTTTTCGGAACAAACTCATATTCAAGAACATAGACATAGAGGCTGTCTCCTGTGCAACCCCTGTCGGAGGCGAAGACGGAGTAGCGGCCGTCGTCTGTGTTCATATATAGGTAGTCATTGTCCACTGAGGAGTAGGGGAATCCGAGGTTGACCGGGGTGCCCCATCGTCCTTCCTCTTCCGACCACTCGGACTCGTAGAGGTCATATCCCCCCAGACTGTCCTCCCTGCGGGCGGAGAAATAGAGGGTGCGGTGGTCTGCGCTCAGCATCGGGAAGATTTCGTCGGCGTGGGCTTCTGGCAGGGTGACGGCATTCCCGCCTGCCTGGGCTTGGGTGCTGTCGGCCTTGGAAAGGGCGAGCTCCGCGGAGTCCTTCGGGGCGGAGGGGAAAACAATCTCGGGTCTCGTCCAGAGGGTGTCGAGATGCGTCGAGGCGATTTTGAGGTTCCCGAGAGTGTCGGCGGTGGAGAAAAACAGCTGCTCATCCTCCTCATTCATATAGAGGACATCGGGAATGTTCCCGAGGCATCCCGGAAAATGCACCGCCGCGAGGCTGTCTCGAAGCCCCGGGCAGAGGGCGGCGCTGTGCCAGACATTGTCGGGAAGGGGATAGTAGAGGAAAAATTCCTTCACGGAGAACTTCTGGCGGGCCACAACGGTCGGAATCGCCACGTCCTCCGAGAAATCCAGTCCTCGCCCGGCGAGAGAAAGCACCATTTCCGCCCTTTCAATCAGCAGGCTGTCTGTCCTCAGATGCGAAAGTGCCCGCAGGGAGTCTGCAGGGGCGAGAGAGCCCAGGAGTGCGCGGGAGCGGGAAATGCGGGAAGATAGCGAGTCTATGGCGTCGGAGCAGAGGGTCTCGGCGCGGCGAAATTTGTATTGCTTTCTAAGAGAGTCCGCGAGTGAGATTTTTTCTTTAGGCGAAAGCCTGTTTTCGGGAGAGAGATCTACAACCTCCCGAGGGGCCTCTGGAATGGATATCCGAAGAGTGTCAGAGGCATCCTGGACTGCTATGCGGAGAGAATCGGGAGCGGCGGGGGCCTGTGCGAGAAGGCTCCCTGAGGCGGAAAGCGCCGCCAGAGCAAAACATATAATTTTATATCCCGATTTCATAATTATATTCCCAAATCAGCGCAAGCATCGTTCCTTCCGAAGGGTCAGGCTCTTAAAATGGGACTACAAATTTAAGAAAAAGTGCGTTTATAAGAAAAAAATCGTAAATTTGTGCCCTATTTGCCGACAGGTAAATTTTTTGGACAATAAATATTAATTAAAACTATAAACTATTATGCAAAGTAAAGGTGCAATCAGATTCGTTGCAATCTGCCTCGCTCTTGCCTGCCTCTGGCAGCTTTCCTTCTCCGTCGTGACGAGGGTTCAGGAAGGCAAAGCCGACAAATATGCGGCCAAAGCCGTGGAGAAGGTGAGCGCTTCAGCGGAGTACAACGCAATCCCGGACGAGGACAAGGCATACTACCTTGACTCAATCGCCAAGGTGAACAACCGCAGGTTCCTCGATTCCATCTCAGCCGAGAAAGTATATTTCGGTTACACTTACAAAGACGTGAAGACCAAGGACATCAACCTCGGTCTGGACCTCAAGGGAGGTATGAACGTTATGCTTCAGGTTCAGCTTGAAGACCTCGTGAAAGCCCTCGCAGGAG
>CAYNDY010000257.1:0-2121 GCA_964396105.1 uncultured Muribaculaceae bacterium | reverse complement strand
CGCAGACACGATTGCATATTTATTTCTGTCCATATCTATCTTGCTTCTTAAAATTCCATTGGGGAACAGGATGAATTAAAAGATGTGAGAGGAGAACAACGCAGCAGGCCGTTTTTATTCAACCTGTTCGGTGACGATGCCCGCACGCTCAAGCAGCTCGATGCCGTCGGCGAGGCGGTAGGAATCCTTGTAAACGACCCTCTTGATGCCGGCCTGGATGATGAGCTTAGAGCACTCGAGGCAGGGCGAGGCGGTCACATAGAGGGTTGCCCCCTCGCTGCTGTTGCCGGACTTCGCCACCTTCGTGATGGCGTTGGCCTCGGCGTGAAGCACGTACGGCTTCGTGACCCCGTTTTCGTCCTCGCAGACATTCTCAAAGCCCGAAGGAGTGCCGTTGTAGCCGTCGGAAATGATCATCCGGTCCTTCACAAGAAGAGCTCCGACCTGACGGCGCCGGCAGTAGGAATTCCGGGCCCAGACCGCCGCCATATCCAAATATGCCTTGTCAAATTTTTCCATTTTGGGAGACATCAAAATAAGTACTTATTTCCTCTGATAAAGATAGCGTTTGATGCTGCGCTTAGGAGTCCTCTCGAAATCTTCCGGCATAATCTCCACCTTCTTCACCTTCGCATAGTTCGGAAGCTCGTTGTTGGCCTCCTTCACAAGGGCCTCGATGTGCTCCTGGAGCTTGTCGCCCGCAAGGCCGTCGACCTCAGCCTGATGAAGGTCAGGGTAAATCAGAGCCGTGAGCCCGCCGTTATCCTCAATCACCAATGAATCAACCACATACGCAAGGCTATTGAGAACCGTCTCAATCTCCTCCGGGTAGATGTTCTGGCCTGAAGGACCGAGAATCATACATTTGTTGCGTCCCTTGAGGAAGAGATAGCCGTCGGAATCAATCACGCCCATATCCCCGGTCTTGAACCAGCCGTCCTCCGTGAACACTGCCGCGGTGGCCTCAGGGTTCTTGTAGTAGCCGAGGAAAACGTTGTCACCCTTGACGAGCACCTCTCCAGGAATGTTCTGAGGGTCGGAAGAGTCGATTTTTATCTCCATATTCGGCGCAGCCTTTCCACAGGAATAGAGCTTCGTGGTGGACCAGTCATCGTAGGCGATGATAGGACCGCACTCGGTCATACCGTAACCCACCGTGAACGGGAACTTTATGCGGCGGAAAAACGCCTCCACATCCTTGTTGAACGCAGCGCCGCCGATGATTACTTCGTGGAACTGGCCGCCGAAAGCGTTGATGAGCTCGGTGCGGACCTTATTGAGAACCAGCTGGTCCACAATCGGAACGCGGAGCAGCTGCTTGATGCCGTTCTTTTCAAGGACAGGACGCACCTTGTTCTTGTAGATTTTCTCAATCACGAGAGGAACGGATATTACAAGATCCGGTTTCACCTCCGCAAGAGCCTCCATAATGATTTTCGGGCTCGGAACCCTGGTGAGGAAATGCACCTGCGTACCCCTGCACAGCTGATAAAGGACCTCGAACATAAGCCCGTACATATGCGCTGAAGGGAGCATAGCCACGATGTTGGTGGTCCCGTTCATATACGGGCACGCAATCTGGGCGAACTCTATATTGGACTGGATTGTGCGGTAGGGAATCATAACTCCCTTCGAGAATCCGGATGTGCCTGAAGTGTAATTGATAAGCGCGAGTTCCTCCGGGGAGTCCTCATAGTAGTTCATATCGCTCGGGCCGAAAGACTCGGGATATTTGCTGCCGAAAAGGGAATTGAGGTTATCTCGGGCGTAGGTAATCTTTTCGGAAGCCGCATAGATGAGGCGGAAGGTGTCCACACGGACAATCGCCTGAACCTGAGGCATTTCACTCTCGGAAAGTCCCTCCCAGACGGTCGGGTCCACGAAAAGAACCTTCGCCTCGGAGTGGTTCACGAGGTGGTGGATATTGCCCGGCTTGAACTCGTGGAGAATCGGCACAGGCACGGCTCCGTAGGTCATCGTGGCGAGGAATGAAACCGCCCAGTTGACCTGGTTGCGGGCGCAGATTGCCACTTTGTCGCCTTTCTCAAGGCCGCAGTGCTCGAAAAGTATATGAAGTTTCGCGATTCTTTCCGCAAGGTCGCGGTAGAAAATTGTAGTTCC
>CAYNDY010000256.1:0-2171 GCA_964396105.1 uncultured Muribaculaceae bacterium | reverse complement strand
CGGAAGCCACCGAGATCAAGAACCTGAGCTTCTCATCGTTCGACGTCGTGATTCCTTCAGGCGCACAGCCTGGCAAGGTGAAGGTTACGACCAACTCCGGAGTGGGCCAGTCATCGTTTATGTATCAGGACAACCGCGGAATGCTCTTCACATTCGACGACGCGCGCGGAAACCACGGCTGGCACAACCAGACCATCCAGTCTGACGCCAACTCCTTCAGCGGCAACTACCTCCAGCTCTTCGCCGACGGAGCCGAAATTCCTGCCGACGGTACGGCTTGGCCTGACACCGGCTACCACTTCGAGTACTGGCCGGGCAACTGGAACTCTCCTGAGACCTTCGACGATCCTGACGGAGTGGATCTTACCACCTGCGCAGACTTCAGCGACTTCGCGAATATGACTCTGAAGTTCGAGATGAGGATTCCTGCCGACCATCCGTGGACAGGCTGCCCTATGCAGGTAATCTTCTCCGGCCACGACCAGATTACTCTCCAGACGGCGAACAACTCCTATTTCCAGGATGATGCCCTCAACCTTCCGCGTGCGCTTTACAAGCCGTGGGCCGCTACAGGGTCGTTTGACACCGCAGGCAAGTGGATCACAGTTTCGCTTCCTATCGCCACCGAGTTCGTTTACTACTGGGACGGCAGCAAGGCGACCGGCCAGCTCAAGGCGGATATGTTCACCGGCTTTGAAATCTTCCTTGCAGCCGGCGCTGCCGAAGGAACCGCTTGCAACCCGTTGATTCAGATTGACAACATCAGGGCTGTCCCTGTTAAATAATGCGGAGGATTATTGATATGAAAAAGATATACGCAATTGTTTTTTCTCTCGCGGCTCTCTCTCTTTCCGCCGGCGTTTTCACCGGCTGCCAGAGCGATGTGCTTGACACCGCGCAGTACACCGCCACAGGGGTGAAGCTCGTTTCCTACGGGCCTAACCCCGTGATGAGGGGCGGAGCGCTCACTTTCAAGGGAAGCAACCTCGACAGGATTGTCGAGGTGCAGGTCCCGGGCGTTGAGCCTATAACCTCCATAGAGGTCATTTCTTCAGGACTTCAGAGCGAAATCCGCGTCATCCTTCCTGCCGAAGGCCCTGAGGTGGGCACAATCACTCTCAAGTCTTCCGACGGAGTCACTCTCACCACCAAGACCGAGCTCGAATACACCGAGCCTATCGTTCTTGAGAGTTTCTCCACGAAGACGACCCCGGCTTTCGCCGGCGACGAGCTCGCTCTCAAGGGAGACTATATGAATCTTGTGAAGAGCGTGACTTTCGAGGGCGGAGAGGTTGCCGAGGTCGTTCCCGGTGACCGCCACAACGCCACTGTCATCATCCCTTCAACCGCCGTTACAGGAAAAATCATCCTTTCCGACGAGGGCGAAATCGCGAACCTCATCTACTCCGAGACCGACCTCCGGATTGGAGACCCTACGGTGAGCGGAGTGAAGGCTGCGGGCGCAGTGAAGCCCGGAGTTGAAATTACCCTTAGCGGAGCGCACCTTGATATGATTGAGTTCGTGGACTTCGGAGAGGTCAGGGTTGACACCGAGGACATCCTTTATGCCGAGGACGGCAAGACTCTCAAGGTCTCTCTTCCTGCGGAGGCTGCAAGCTGCGAAGTCGCGGCTGTGAGCTATGCGGGCAAGTCTTTCAAGGCCGGCAAGATTACGACCGTCCTGCCTTCGGAGGTGAAAGCCCCTGCGGATGCGGTTAAGAACGGAGATGAAATCACCATCACCGGAAAGGACCTTGATCTGGTCACTTCCATCAGCTTCCCTTCCGCCGCTGCCGACTCCTTCACAGCTAACAAGGAGGGAACATCCATCGCTGTCACCGTGCCTATGACGGCAACAGCGGGCGACATAAAACTCTCCCTTGCAAACGGGGATGAGGTCACTGCTGCTTACTCTCTCGTGAAAGCCACCCTCACGGGAATCGTTCTTGACGAGGGCACTACTGAAGTTACTGCCGGCAAGACTTTCTCGGTTACCGGAACTGACCTTGACCTTATCGAGAGCGCGACTCTCGGGGGAAAGGCCGTCGAGATTGCGGTTGCAAACGACGGAGCTTCTGCCGTAATTACTACCAATAGCAGCTCTGTGACCGGCAAGGTGGTCCTCACCCAGTACAACGGCGAGACTCTTGAGTCCACCGAAGAGGTGAAGA
>CAYNDY010000255.1:0-2188 GCA_964396105.1 uncultured Muribaculaceae bacterium | reverse complement strand
GGACTTGCCATCATCGGCACCGAGCGCCACGACAGCCGCCGCGTTGACCGTCAGCTTCGAGGCCGTGCGGGACGTCAGGGCGACCCCGGCTCATCCATCTTCTTCATCTCCCTCGAGGACAAGCTGATGAGGCTTTTCGGCTCCGAGAGAATCGCCAAGGTTGTGGACAACCTCGGAATGGCCGACAACGAGGCCCTCGAGTCCTCAATGCTTTCAAGTTCAATCGAGAAGGCTCAGAAGAAGGTTGAGGAGAACAACTTCGGCATCCGAAAGAGAACCCTTGAGTATGACGACGTGATGAACTCCCAGCGTGAGGTCATCTACACCAAGAGGCGCAACGCCCTTTCCGGCGAGAGGATTGAGATCGACATTATGAATATGATGCAGGACTCAGCCGCCATCCTTGCCGAGAAAGCCGAGAATATGACCTACGACGCCTTCGCCGAGTATGTGATGGGCTCTCTCTCCCTCGACCTTGACTTTGACGAGGCATTCTACAACAAGGCCAACGCCGACACCCTCTCCGACCGTCTGTTCCAGACTATGCAGGAGACCTACAACCGCCGTCTCGAGGCTATGGTTCAGAAGGCTCTCCCTATCATCCGTCAGGTCTATGAGGCCCAGGGCAACCGCTATGTCAACATCGCCATCCCTATCACCGACGGTCGCCGTATGCTGAACCTCACGGTGAACCTCCAGAAGGCCTACGAGAACGACGGCAAGGAAATCGGCAAGACCCTTTCCAAGACCATCGTGCTCTTTGAGATTGACCGTCACTGGAAAGACCATCTCCGCGATATGGACGACCTCAAGCAGTCAGTTCAGAACGCATCCTACGAGCAGAAGGATCCGCTCCTTGTCTACAAGTTCGAGAGCTTCAACCTCTTCAGCCAGATGCTCGAGGAACTCAATCAGGACGCTCTGTCGTTCCTCCTGAGGGCCGGAATCGCGCTTCGTGAAGAGGCTCCGCGCCAGGCCGCTGCGCCTCGCCGTCCGGATATGAGCCGGATGACCACCAGCCGCTCAGACCTTGTCACAAACGGCGCCCAGCAGGGGCCGAAGATGCCTGTGAAGGTGGAGAAGACCGTCGGACGAAACGACCCTTGTCCTTGCGGCTCCGGCAAGAAGTATAAAAACTGTCACGGGCGCGGAGCTGAATAAAGGACGCGCTGGACGGCGTTGTGTTTTAGAAAAAATTAAATAATTGATTATCATACAAATATGGCAAATAAGGAAATTCCAGTTGGCAACATCAATTCAGTAAGCCGGATTTCAGAGGGCACTCTTTTCAAGGGAGACATCGAGTCCAAATCCGACATCCGCATTGACGGCACATTCGAAGGCAAAATCACCACGACCGGCAGGGTAGTGGTGGGCGAAGGCGCCCTTGTGAAAGGGGAAGTCTTCTGCGAGAACGCCGACATTTTCGGCAACTTCGACGGAAGCCTTCAGGTCCGCGACACACTCTCCCTGATGGGAGCCTGCACGGTGAAGGGAGACCTGGAAATCGCGAAACTTTCAGTGGAGCTCGGCGCCGCATTCGACGGCACCTGCAAGATGCTCCGCAAAGGGGCTCCTGCACCAGCCGCCGCGCCTAAGGCCCAGGCTCAGGCAAAATAGCGCCGTAAGGCGGGGACTTTCCGTCTTAATGTGGTTATATTCAAAGTGTTACAGTGTTTTAATCAAAAATCGATTCAAATGAAAAAGACATCGATAATCGTTGCTTTTACCCTTGCGGCGCTTTCACTCGTCTCCTGCGAGAAGGAGACCCGCGATTCCCACCGCGACATTGCTCCATATCCCACTCCAAGTGAAACATCCTGGGAAGCCGACCTTGCAGCCGGCTATTTCCGCGGCAGGGGAGCGACCGAGTCCGGCACTCTTCTTAACTACGACATCTATAACTTCGCCCTTCTCACCTCCGGCGTGGAGATGAATGACGCGGGCTTTGCCGGAGTGGGTGTCGCGGTGCTTCTGGATATGAACACCCCCGCAAACGGCGGCGACCCTATGAGGCTTATGTCAGGGAACTACTCTCCGTATTCAAACGGAATGTCGGTTGTTGACTACTGCTTCTATCCGGGCACGAACGAAAACGACGTTGTATATCCTTCCTACCTCTACTATCGCGAGAGCGAGACCAAAGAAGGCCTCTACTATCCGATTACTGGCGGCTGGATGTCAATCG
>CAYNDY010000254.1:0-2203 GCA_964396105.1 uncultured Muribaculaceae bacterium | reverse complement strand
TGGCACGCAGCTTCCGAGGAGATGGCAAAGGGCGCTCAGCAGCAGGGTCCGCAGGCCGGTCCTCAGGGCCCGCAGGGACCTGACAATAATGATGGCCCGGAGGAGCAGTAAAACGGAAAGGGGCTGCCCCTTTCATACTTATAAAGCCGACTTATTTAGCCGGCTTTTTTTGTGCATTTATGGGGAGGAAGTTTTGAGGGGAGTTTAGTGATGGGGATGGGTTAAAGAAAAAGAAAAACTTATTCAAAAAAAACAAAAATCTTCGCTGACCCCGCCTTTTTCCGCGAAATAATTGCAAACAATTTAATACCTTTGCAAAGGTGTGACCGCAGGAGCGGAGGGCTCATCTTTGAAAGCGGAGGCATCTGTCCCTAAATCGACACAAAACTGAAAACTTAAATATTATCTATATGGCAAAAGAAACCGAAATACAGGAAAACGGCGCCGCCAATGCTGCGAAACTCAAGGCACTGCAGGCGACCATAGACAAAATCGAGAAGGACTACGGCAAGGGAACGATTATGAAACTCGGCGACCAGCCGCAGTGGGAAGTGTCCGTGATTCCGAGCGGATCCATCGCACTGGACCACGCCCTGGGCATCGGCGGTTATCCGCGCGGAAGGGTCATCGAAATCTACGGCCCGGAGTCCAGCGGTAAGACCACCCTCGCAATCCACGCAATCGCGCAGGCACAGCGCCAGGGAGGCATCGCCGCCATCATTGACGCGGAGCACGCCTTCGACCGCACCTACGCGAAGAACCTCGGCGTTGACCTCGACACCCTTCTCATTTCCCAGCCTGACAACGGCGAGCAGGCTCTCGAAATCGCCGACAACCTCATCCGTTCCGGCGCCATCGACATCATCGTCATCGACTCCGTCGCAGCCCTCACCCCGAAGGCCGAGATTGAAGGCGAGATGGGCGACTCGAAGATGGGCCTTCAGGCAAGGCTTATGAGCCAGGCGCTGAGAAAACTCACCGCAAACATCAGCAAGACAAACACCTGCTGCATCTTCATAAACCAGCTCCGCGACAAGATCGGAGTTATGTTCGGCAACCCTGAGACCACCACCGGCGGTAACGCCCTCAAGTTCTACGCTTCAGTCCGCGTGGATGTCCGCAGGACCACCCAGATCAAGGACGGCGACGAGGCTCTCGGAAACCGCACCAGGGTGAAAATCGTAAAGAACAAGATGGCTCCGCCGTTCAAGAAGGCCGAGTTCGACATCGTCTTCGGCGAGGGTATCTCCCACGTGGGCGAAGTGATCGACCTCGGAGTCGAGTACGACATCATCAAGAAGAGCGGCTCGTGGTTCAGCTACAACGACCAGAAGCTCGCCCAGGGCCGTGAAGCCGTGAAGCAGCTCCTCACCGACAACCCTGAGCTCTGCGACGAAATCGAAGCGAAAATCCGCGAAGTCCTTGCAACAGTCCAGGACTAAATAGGCTGCTGTCTAAAAGCGGTTTACCGCGTAGTTCAATAAAAAGACCGACTAAAAGCAATTTTAGCCGGTCTTTTCTTTTTGTCCTATTATTCAATCTCTAAGCAAGCAGACGCTTTACAATGGCGGAGATAGTCCGCCCCTCGGCAAGGCCTGCGAGCTGCTTGGTGGCAACGCCCATCACCTTGCCCATATCGGAAGGAGCGCTTGCCCCGACCTGGGCGATAATAGCCTTGAGCCTTTCTTCCACCTCGGCCTCGCTGAGCTGCTTAGGAAGGTAGGCGTCAAGAATTGCCGCTTCAGCCAACTCGTTGTCCGCGAGTTCTTTGCGCCCTGCGGCGGTGTACTGCTCGGCCGACTCCTTCCTCTGCTTGGAGAGCTTCTGGATAATCTTCACGATGTCAGCGTCGCTAAGCTCCTTGGCTCCGCCCTCAGAGGTCTTCGCGAGGAGAATCGCCGACTTGATTGAACGTACAGAATTGAGGCGGACGGTGTCTTTAGCCTTCATCGCCTCCATAATATCCTTCTGGATTTGCTGTTCGAGTGCCATAATGTTGCTGAATTTTAAGTTTCGTAAGTATTTGATATATATTTGAGTTTCGCTCGGGCGTGTCTGCCTCGAAGCGAGGCTCCAGTCCGCACAAATTTAACCATTTTTTAGGACTTATTAGGAAAATAATTGCTATCTTTACGGTCCGCTTTAACCAAAGCTATGGAAAGGAGCTATTGCGTAAAGCCTATGAATGTGTATGATTAAACTG
>CAYNDY010000253.1:0-2209 GCA_964396105.1 uncultured Muribaculaceae bacterium | reverse complement strand
TTTTCCTACCTTGCTTCGAGGAGATAGACTGCGCTGTCGTAGATTTTTCCCATCGGCGGGTTCAGACCCTTGTTCATAAGAGCGGAACCGGAGAGAGTCCTGCCGTTAAACCAGGACGGGGATTTTTTCACATTGAGCTCGGTGATGAGGTAGTTCTTCGCAGGGTCGAGGCCGTCAAGGACTAGCTGGCCCGTGGTGTAGCGGTTGTCATAGAGCGTGCGGTAGGCAAACAGAACCGCCCGGTCCTTATTTTCGCTCACATACAGCACCCCGAACTCTCCCCTTCCGTCGTACGGTGAGCCGATGCGGTAGAGGTCTCCGCGGGCGATTATGTCACGATAGCCCTTGTAGTTTTCTATGGCCTTGCGGGCGAACGCCTTTTCCTCTTCGGTCATAGTCTTTGGCTGAAGTTCCATTCCGAAACGACCGCTGCAGGCGACATCGAAGCGGAATTTCATCGGAGAGACATTGCCGTTCTGATGGTTAGGGACCGCCGAAACGTGCGAGCCCATAATGCAGGCTGGATAGAAAAGGCTGAAACCGTACTGAATCTGAGTTCTCTGAAGAGCCTCCGTATCGTCGCTCGTCCACACCTCGTCGAAATACTTCTGGTTGCCGTATTCCACCCTTCCGCCGCCGGAAGCGCAGGCCTGGATGAGAACTGAAGGATATTTCGCGCGGATCCGCTCCATAACGCTGTAGAAGCCCTGGACATACTTAACCCAGAACATAGACTGCTCTGAGTCAGCAAGATATGTCGATCCGACGCTCTCCACGATGCGGTTTGCGTCCCACTTGATGTAGTCAATCTTGTCGGAAAGGCCCATAACGGAGTCGAAAGTATTGTAGACAAAGTCCTGCACCGCAGGGTTAGTGAGGTCGAGAAGGCACTGGTTGCGCTTCAGAGGCACCTCGTGCACCTTGTCCTTCACCACCCAGTCAGGATGCTTCTCGTAAAGTTCGCTCTTGGGGCTCACCATCTCAGGTTCTATCCAAAGTCCGAACTTGAGGCCCTTGGAATGGGCGTAGGAGGCGATGTAGTCCATCCCCTCGGGAAGTTTCTCCCGGTTCACCTGCCAGTCGCCGAGGCCAACCTTCGCGTTGTTGCGCGGATATTTGTTGCCGAACCAACCGTCATCGAGCACGAACATTTCCAGCCCGAGCGAAGCCGCGTCGTCAATCATAGCGGTGAGCGTGGAGGTGTCGTAGTCGAAATATGCCCCCTCCCAGCTGTTAAGAAGCGTAGGGACCATTTCCGAGCCGTTGTGCAGCTGATAGTTGCGCGCCCAGCGGTGCAGGTTGCGGCTGGCTTTCCCCGCTCCCTCGCCGCTCCAGGTCCAGATCATATCCGGAGTGGTGAAAGACTCGCCCTTTTTAAGGAGATATTCACCTGCATACGGGTTTATTCCCGCGAGAATGTTGAGAATATTGAACTCCGTAAGTTCGAAATTGAGGCGGAAATTGCCGCTCCAGCTAAGCGCACCCGCGATGACTTCGCCCGACGTCTCGCTGAATGTTTCAGTATTGAGGCTGAGCATAAAGGCCGGCGCCTCGGAGTGGGAGTTGCAGATGCCCTTGCGGGACTCGATGCTCTTCGTTCCGTGGTCCAGAAGAGTGTGCGCGACCCTGTCCTCGTGCGCCCAGGCGCCATAAAGATGGGTCAAAAGGTATTTGTCCGCCATCACCGGAAGCGCGGAAGAATAATAGTTGCGAAGCCTGATGGTTCCCTTCTCGCCGTTGCGAATGACGGAGTGCGAAAGGATGACATTTTCCTTGGAGTAAGCGGTGTAAACCAGATCAACATCCACTCCCTCGGCCTTGTCGGAAAGATGGATGAGAGTCTCGGAAACATTGTCTGAAACGCTTCTGCGGTCAATTCCGGTAAAACGGAGCTCGGTGTTGAGGTCTCCGTTCCGGTGGGTCACGGCAAGGGCCGGCTCATTGAAGTTCTTCTCTCCCTCGGCAGGATAGGTCTCGTAAGGGGTTCCGTGCGCGCCGACAAAGCCGTTCTTGAATTCCAGCAGACAGGAAGCGTCGTCAATCGCCCCGCCGAAATGGAGCGTTGTGAGCCGACCTAGTTTGTCAACTTTCATCACAAGAGAAACATCATCCGTGCGGATATTGATAATCTGACGGGGACTCTGCGTCTGGGCAGAGACTCCCACGCAAAGGAGCAGCGAAAGTGAAAGCAGAAGTATTCTTTTCATAA
>CAYNDY010000252.1:0-2215 GCA_964396105.1 uncultured Muribaculaceae bacterium | reverse complement strand
TCACATCCACAATCGCGGCCGGCAGCGGACTAACCAAATCAGGGATTTATTTCAACGCCGCATATTCCCACAACTACACCGACGGTTACATCCGCAACGCCAAGGCAAACGTTCAGTCGGCACTCGCGGTCCTGGGATGGATGAATGAAAATAACTCTCTGAAAGCTACCTATCTTCTTGGAAATCAGCACTCAGGCATCACCTGGAACGGCATTGACCTCGCTTCATACGCCCTTGACCGCCGCTACAACAGCGCCGGAGAGTACTACGACTACGAGCGGGCCGCTGACGGAAGCTACCTCCTCGACAAGGAAGGAAACAGGATTGTCCGCTCGACGCTCTACTATGACAACGAGACCGACAACTACACCCAGCACCATCTTCAGCTCAATTACACCCACTCATCCCCGTGCGGACTCCTTTGGAGCACCACGGCGAATTTCACCAAGGGCGACGGCTACTACGAGCAGTACAAGGCCGACAAGAAGTTCAAGAAGTACGGAATGAAGGCATACGCTCCGGAGGGGGTCGCAACTTCGGACTTCATTATCCGCAAGGTTATGGACAATAATTACTCTGTGGCAAAGACCGACCTGAGCTGGAAAAATGATGTTGTCGACCTCACGGGGGGCCTCAGCTGGTCACGCTACGGCGGAAATCACTTCGGAAGGGTCCTCTGGAGCCGTGAGCTCGGCACAGACTGGACCGGGGCCGACGGGATGACCTACGACAAGTTCAACTCTGAAAATCTGTGGTATCTCAACCACGCAATCAAGCAGGAATATAACGCATATTTCAAAGCTGAATACAGTCCTCTGGAGTGGCTCACGGCGTATGTGGACCTGCAGCTTAGGGACGTGAACCTCAGGATGTGGGGAGTCGGCGACGATGACAACACCGATATGGGCTACTCCAACAACTGGCTCTTTTTCAACCCCCGCGCAGGTCTTACCTTCAACTGGGGCGGCCACAAGGCCTATTTTTCCGCAGCACAGGGACACCGCGAGCCGGGACGTGCGGACATAAAGGAGAACCTTGAGGCCGGAAAGGGCGGGGAAGTCCGTCCGGAGGAGATGGTGGATGTGGAAATCGGCTATGAGTGGAGCTGCCCTGTGGCTCAGGTCGCAGCAAATCTCTACTTTATGGAGTACTGGGATATGCTTCTTGACACAGGAAGGCTCTCCGACTCGGGTTATCCGATTAAGGACAATGTGGGCAGGGCCTATAGAAGGGGAATGGAGCTCTCGGGAGCGTACACTCCGTGGAAGTGGCTGAGCCTGAGGGCCAATCTCACCCTGAGCCTTAACAAGGTGCTTGACTACACGGAGACTTTCTCCATTTGCGACGACAACGGCGAGGCGCTCTATGACGCTTCCTGGAAACCTCTTCAAAAGAGCGTGGATTTCGGAAAAACCACGATGCTTATGTCCCCGTCAGTTGTGGGAATGGTCCAGGTCGGTTTCACTCCGTTCGCAACTCTTTGCAGCAACTCCCTCAGGACCACCACCCTCGGCATTAACGGCAAGTTCGTCGGCAAGCAGTACATAGACAACACCCAGTCCGAGGACCGCGCAATCCCGCGCTATTTCGTCTCCAATCTCTCCCTCACCCACGAGTTCGACCTCGGAAGGAAGGGGAGCTCAGCTGAAGGCTCCCTTTCACGCGCGTTCACCCACGGCGGAGCGCTGCGTCTTGGATTTTACATCAACAACCTCTTCAACAATCTCTACTACGCAGACGGAGCAGTCTGGAGCAAAGGCCTAAGGCAGAGCGACGGCGCTGACATCAGCAGCATAGGCATCTTCCCGCAGGCCCCGATAAACTTTATGTTCAAAGTCGGCCTTGCTTTCTAAGAGGCTGAATAAAAAGCGGTTGGAGGGTGTTGATTGGGGCTTGGCCGCAATCAACACCCTTAATCGTTTGGATTTTGGGGAAAAGTTGTTAAATTTGTTGGATTTCGTGTTTTTGGGGGCGGGGGCTTTGTGTTTGTTTTGACTTTGAGCCTGCCGGTGACTATTTATTAACTAAAGTTTCGCAAGTGCGAAACTTTACAAGGGCTTCTGCCCGCCGGCCCAGGGGGCCGTAAAAAATCCCCAAGGCACTGGAGTGCCGTGCGGAGTCTTTGAAGGGATGGGATGTGATGATAGGGAAGATGGAGCACCACTTCCCCTATAAAGGGGACTGGAGGGGTTAATATAAAGGTGCAGGGGGTTCA
>CAYNDY010000251.1:0-2232 GCA_964396105.1 uncultured Muribaculaceae bacterium | reverse complement strand
GATCCGTCTTTCAGGTGGGTCTGCAAGGAATATGGGGCGGATATGATGTACACAGAATTCATCTCTTCCGACGGGCTGGTCCGCGACGCCCGGAAATCCCTCGAAAAACTCAAAACCTACGACTTCGAGGCCCCTGTGGGCATACAGATTTACGGAAGCATACCCGAGGCTATGGTGGATGCGGCCGTGATGGCGGACAGGGCCACCGAGCTTGTCGAGACGCACGGAGCGGATGTGATTGACATCAATTTCGGCTGCCCTGTGAGCAAAATCGCGCGGCGCGGAGCCGGAAGCGGGATGATGAGGGAGCCGGACAAGATGGTGGACATCACCCGGAGAGTCGTGGAGGCCGTGGGGAAGCCGGTCACCGTGAAAACGCGCCTTGGCTGGGACGAGGACTCGAAAATCATCGTGGAGCTTGCCGAAAGGCTTCAGGATGCGGGCATCAAGGCCCTCACAATCCACGGGCGCACGCGCTGCCAGATGTACAAGGGCGAGGCCGACTGGACCCTCATCGGGGAGGTGAAACGCAACCCCAGGATGCATATCCCCATTATAGGAAACGGGGATATAAAGACCCCGGAGGATGCAAAAAATGCCTTCGACCGCTATGGAGTGGACGGAGTTATGATAGGCCGGGCCACCTTCGGCCATCCGTGGATATTCCGGGAAATCAAGCACTATCTTCAGACGGGGGAACTTCTCCCGCCGATGAGCGTCGGGGAAAGAGTGGCTCTTGCGAAGCGTCACCTTGCCAAGTCCATAGAAATCAAGGGGGAACACATCGGGGTGATTGAAATGCGCCGCCACCTTTCCTGCTATTTCAAGGGCCTTCCGGACTTCAAGGAGACCCGGCTCAAACTGGTGACCCTCTATGACATAGACGAACTTTACCGGACCCTTGATTATGTCGCGGAAAGATGGGGGGATTGGGCGCCGGAAGCCGAATAAAAAGCGGTCTACTGCGTTACTCTCCTAGGTCAAATCCTCACAACCGACAGGTTGCTCCGGTTTGCCCGTCGTCGAAAGCCTTGTATCCCATCTTTTTATTCGACTTCCATTTATTAGCATTTTATTCATTTTAAAACATAAAGGAAAACATTATCTTTGCACCCGCAAAACACTTTCTTAGGAAACGATGATTGACAAAATACTCCTTTTCCCATATTACCTCACGCTCAAGGCGCGCCACCTTCTCTACGACACGGGACTCCGCAAGGTCCACCGCAGCCCGATGCCTTCGATTGGAATCGGCAACGTCACGGTCGGCGGAACGGGAAAAACTCCCCACACCGAGATGGTGATCCGGATGCTTCTTCGCAGCGCGAATTTCGGCGGAAAGAGCATCGCAGTGCTTTCGAGGGGATATAAAAGGAGGCTGAAGGGTTTTCAGATTGTTCAGGCGGACGGCTCTGCGAGGGATTTCGGGGACGAACCTCTGCAGATAAAGAAGAAATTTCCGGGGATTACGGTGGCTGTGGACTCGGACAGGGTGAGGGCCTGCAGGATTCTCGCCGACCCGGCTGCGTTCCTTTCAACGAAAAAATCGCGCAAATGCCGCACAAAGGACTTTCCGCGGGCGGATGTGCTGCTTCTTGACGATTGTTTTCAGTTCAGGGCCCTGCGGCCGAATCTTTCCGTTGTGCTGGTGGACTATAACCGCCCGGTATTTTCCGACAGCCTGCTTCCGATCGGAAGCCTTCGCGACCTTCCCGAGAGGATTGGCGCGGCGGATGTCCTCATTGTGACCAAATGCCCGTGGGAGATGAACCCGTGGGAGAAGGACCAGTGGGCGCTTTCGCTCGGAGTGTGCCGCTACAACCAGAAGGACTGCTTCGGCTGGAGAGACACCGACAACGGTCACAAGCAATATCTTTTCTTCACGAAAATAACCTACGACGAGGCTCAGCCGGTCTTCCCGGAGGGCAACAGCCGCTACCTCTACTCCAAGATGGCGGTGATGTTCAGCGGCATCGCTTCCGACAAGGCCTTTTCCGATCAGCTCAGGCTAAGCTACCGTCTCGTGGGGCATCTCCAGTTCGCCGACCACCACAAATATACCAGCCGCGACCTTGAGAGCGTGGCTTCGGCAGCGGAGGCCCAGCCCACTTCCGTCGTGATGACAACGGAAAAGGACTATCAGAGGGTGCGCGACTGCGCCGCCGTTCCCCCGAGCCTTCGCGAGAGGATGTTCTACCTCCCGATTCGCGCGCAGTTCCTCAGCGACGAGGA
>CAYNDY010000250.1:0-2262 GCA_964396105.1 uncultured Muribaculaceae bacterium | reverse complement strand
AAGGGCTCTGCAAAGGCTTTTAATAGATAGAATGGAAAAACTTACTTTGCGCAGGATACTGATTTTACTGACGGTCACCGTTTTGGCGATGACCGCTTTTTCTGTGGAGGGAAGGGCCCAGGTGATGGGGGGAAACGACGAGGACAGCCTCGTTGTCCTCATCAGCTCGAAATCCGCGCAAGTCGTTGACATAGAGGGCGCTGCCTACAGAAAGGTCATAGGCCCCGCGAGGTTTTTCCACAACAACACCTACCTTCTCTGCGACACGGCGTTCTGGAACGTTGACAGCCGCTTCATCGACGCAGTCGGGCACGTGCAGATTCTCCAGGAGGAGACGGTGCTCTCCGGCGACAAGCTCACCTACCTCATCGACGACAACCTCGCCCAGTTCCGCGGCACCTTGGTCCAGCTCACGGACAAGGACAACAACACCCTGAGGACCAACGACCTGGACTACAACACCAAGGACAGCGTAGCCACCTTCACGGGCGGCGGAGCGATGCGGGACAAGGACGGGCAGATCATCGAAAGCATCAACGGAAAATACGACTCTAAGGCCAAACTCTTCAGTTTCCGAGACAATGTGAATATGTTCTCGGACACGGTCTTTGTGAAGACAACAGCCCTGGACTACAATTCCGAGACCTCCTTCGCCACCTTCGGAGTCTCAACGGACCTCTGGAACAAGGAAAATATGCTTTCGGCCGATGACGGCTGGTATGACCGCTCCCGCGAGATTTTCCTTTTCAACCGCAACGTGCACATTATGACCGACACCCAGGAGGCCTGGTGCGACTCGGTCTACTACTACAGGGCACTGAACAACGTGACGATGCTGGGCAATGTGCAGATTATAGACACGACCCGCAATGTCTCTGCAGTTGCCGGAAGAGCGGAATACCGCGACTCCACCGCCTCTATATGCCTTCGCCGCTCCCCTGCCGTGCTGGCAAAGACTACGGGGGAGGATGGACAGGAGGACACGGTCTATGTGGCTGCGGATTTCATTGACTACCGGGCAGTTATGATGTTCAAGGTGGACTCCGCCGCTCTCGCCCAGTCCGCCGAGAGGCTGAAAGGGCTGGAGACTGACGCCATCGGGACATATCGGCGCAAGGCGGCCGAGGAGGCGGCAAAGGCCGCTGAGCAGGCTGCAATGGAAAACGACGCCAACTACGCCGCAAAAAAGGCGGCCGAGGAGATTAAGGCTAAACGGGGCGGCGCTCCGGGAGGCGAAGGGCCCGGGAAAGGCGGATTGAATGAGGCTCCCTCAAAGGGTATGGCTCCCGGCATTGACGGTTCAGCAAAAAAAATAGTTCCGGCGACTCCGGACACGCTTGGGGTGCGGAAGGATTCCCTTTCAATGGTTTCGGACTCACTTGGTATCAAGGCTGACTCTCTTGCACACACCTCGGATTCCCTTTCGGTGGCAAAGGATTCCCTTTCCGCAGCTTCCGACAGCACGCTCGCTCCGCCGCAGCTGGATTCCACTAAGATGGGCTTTCTCAGCGCGATGAAAAACGTGCGTCTTTTCAGAAAAGACGCCCAGATAGTCTGCGACTCGCTTCTCTACTGCGACCTTGACTCCCTCGCCAGGCTCTACAAGGAGCCTCTCGTATGGCAGGAAGGAGTGCGCCAGTACGCGGCCGACAGCATCTATGTCGTCATCCGAAACAGCACGATGGACCGCGCCGCGCTTATGTCCAACGCGTTCATCTCCATCGAGGAAGACACTCTCCACTACGACCAGATCAAGTCGGCGGAGATGATGGCCTATTTCGACGGAGCGAACAGCCTCAGAAGATTTGACGCCCTCGGAGGCGTGCAGGCCCTTTTCTACATCAAGGAAAACGACGCCCTCGCAACGGTCAACAAGGCCGACTCGAAGATGCTCACCGCCTCCTTCAAGGAAGGCGAACTCCAGCGGCTCTACTACTACGACGCAGCGAAGAACGACGGCTACCCTATCGTCCAGATGAAAGACGAGGAGAGGCAGCTCAAAGGCTTCAACTGGCAGCCGGGAAGAAGGCCAAAAGACCGCACGGAGGTGACAACCGCCGAATACCGCGCCCCGGAGCGGGGAGAATACCTCGCCCACCCGGAAGCGGAGTTCAAGCAGACCAACCGCTATTTCCCGGGCTATATGAAAGGCATCTGGAACGAAATCGCCTTCAGGGACTCTCTCCACAGGGTCCGCGAAGCTGAAGCGGCGTTCAGGCGCAGCCAGGAAGAAGCCCGTCGCAGGGATTCTCTCTCAGCGGC
>CAYNDY010000249.1:0-2277 GCA_964396105.1 uncultured Muribaculaceae bacterium | reverse complement strand
AAGTGCTGAAGCGCCGTGCGCACGAGTTCAAGCAGACCCCGTGCATCGGCCGCACCCACGGCATCCACGCCGACATCACCTCCTTCGGTCTCAAGTGGGCCCTCTGGTATGAGGAGATGAAACGCAACATCGAGCGCTTCAAAATCGCCTGCAAAGGGGTTGAGGCCGGAAAGATGAGCGGCGCCGTGGGCAATTTCGCCAACATCCCGCCGTTCATCCAAGACTATGTCTGCGAGCATCTCGGCATCGACTCGGCCAACATTTCCACCCAGGTTCTCCAACGCGACCGCCACGCCTACTACATTGCAACCCTTGCAATTATAGCCTCCACCCTGGAGCAGATGGCGTTCGAAGTCCGCAACCTTCAGCGCACCGAGGTCCGCGAGGCCGAGGAGGCGTTCCGCAAGGGGCAGAAGGGCTCCAGCGCAATGCCGCACAAGCGCAACCCGATCAGCAGCGAGAACATCTGCGGCTGTGCGAGGGTTATGAGGGGATATATGACCGCATCCTGCGAGAATGTGGCTCTCTGGCACGAAAGGGACATTTCCCATTCCTCCACCGAGCGGATAATCCTTCCGGACGCGACCGAGCTTCTCGACTATATGCTGAACCGCTTTATGGGCATTCTCGACAACCTCGTGGTCTATCCCGAGAGGATGATCTACAACATCTACCAGACAAAGGGTGTAATCTTCGCCCAGAGGGTTATGAACGCCCTCATCGGCAAGGGTCTTTCCCGCGAGGAGGCCTACGACACCGTGCAGCCCGTTGCGATGAAGGCCTGGACCGAAGGGCTTGACTATCTGACTCTTCTCAGGGAAAACACGAAGGTCTGCGGTCTTCTCACCGCCGAGGAGCTCGAGGGCTGTTTCACTCTTGAGTACTACTTCAAGAACGTCGATTACATATATAATAGAGTGGGGTTGAACTAATCTATAGAGTGGGACTTATTTAATAGCCCCACTCACTTTTTACCCCCAAATTGTAAACTCCAATCTTAGACTCAATATGGCAAACATCGGTAACCCTTTCACCCCTGTCCAGAAAAAGGCCGTCCTGTGCGGCTCCGGCGAACTCGGAAAAGAAATCGCAATCGAACTTGAGCGCTACGGCGTCAATGTCGTGGCAGTTGACAAGTACCCCCTTGCCCCCGCAATGCAGGTGGCGCAGTCTTCCCACGTCCTTTCGATGCTTGACGGCGACGCTCTTTCCGAGATGATTGAGGCGGAAAAGCCCGACCTCATCATTCCTGAAGTCGAGGCGATTGCAACGCCCCGGCTCGTCGAACTGGAGAAAAAGGGCTACAAGGTCATCCCGACGGCCAATGCAACTTTCCTTACGATGAACCGTGAAGGCATCCGCCGTCTTGCCGCAGAGCAGCTCGGAGTTCCGACCTCGAGGTACGAATTCGCTCTGACTGAGGAGGAGTTTCGCGCCGCAGCCGGAAGAATCGGTTTCCCGTGCGTCGTGAAGCCCGTTATGAGCTCTTCCGGCCACGGCCAGAGCGTTGTCCGCACCGAGGCTGAGCTTCCCGAGGCCTGGAGAGTTTCCCAGGAAGGCGGAAGGGCCGGCGGGGGAAAGGTCATCGTCGAGGGTTTTGTGGATTTTGACTACGAGATCACACTTCTTACCGTGCGCCATTGCGGCGGCACCACCTTCCTCAAGCCTGTGGGCCACCACCAGGTGGACGGCGACTACCGCGAGTCCTGGCAGCCGCAGGGGATGAGCGAGGCGGCCGAAAAGAAGGCTCAGGAGATTGCCGGAAAGGTCACTGCCGCTCTGGGCGGTTACGGAATTTTCGGGGTGGAATTTTTCGTCAAGGGAGACGATGTCTTCTTCAGTGAAGTCTCTCCGCGCCCGCACGACACCGGAATGGTGACGATGATTTCCCAGGACCTCTCCGAGTTCGCCCTTCACGCCCGCGCAGTCCTCGGCCTCCCCGTCCCGGAAGTCCGCTTCCTGGGCCCGTCCGCCTCGAAGGCGATTGTGGTCGAGGGCAACACCACGGAGTATGAGTTCCAGAATGTGGAAAAGGTCCTTGAAGAGCCCGGCGTCCAGGTCCGCTTTTTCGGCAAGCCTGAAATTCGCGGCCATCGCCGCGTGGGAGTGATCCTCGCCACCGACGAAACCATAGAAAAGGCCCTCCAGAAAGCTGAAAGGGCCTATTCAAAACTCCGGGTCAAAGTCTATTAGCAGTAATTTAACTTTCGCACTGCGAAACTTTAATTGAACGCCTTGATGTCCGCCCGGATGAGATGCTCTTAACTTACAGGATGC
>CAYNDY010000248.1:0-2287 GCA_964396105.1 uncultured Muribaculaceae bacterium | reverse complement strand
ACCCGCGCGTGCTCGAGGAGACCACCCGCCTCCACCGCAAGGCCATCGCCCTCGGGGCCGACATCCTGAGGGTGCACGACGTCGCCGAGGCCCGCAAAGTGCTGGACTCAAATTTTACCCTTGCATAAACAACAAGTCAGATGTTTGCAAAAAATCAAGTTTCGCCCTTGGATAAAGATAGTGACAGATGAACCGCTATAACGACCCGATTGTTACAGAAAAGACCGTGTTTGCACGCAACTGCGAGGTGCGGCGCATTGACCGCGCCGCGGCGGACGCTTTCATTTGTGAGAACCACATCTACGGGAAGGCGGCCTGCAGGCACTGCTACGGGCTTTTTCGACGGAGGGCTACCGGCGCTGCGGAGCTGCGGGGGTTAAGCGGAGAGGAGAAGGCGTTGGCAAGGAACGGGGGGAATGCCGCCGTGGATTTGGAGAGGGAGAGGTCTATGACAAAAAGCGGGGGGAATGCCACTGTGGACTTGGGCGGAAAGGATAGCGCTCCTGCGGGCGAGCTGGTGGCGGTGGGATGCTTTTCGAATGCGCGAAGGTGGGATAAGGGCGGGCGGACCGTCTGCTCCTACGAGTGGGTGAGGTATGCTTCGCTGCGGGACACCAGGGTTGTGGGCGGAATGGGGAAAATCCTCAAGGCGTTCATCAAGGATGTGCATCCGGACGACGTTATGACCTACGCCATTTCCTCCGTTGCGCCGGGCAGGGAGACCCGCGAAGGAGTTGAAGCGGAGGGGAATGCGTTCCGCCGGCTTGGATTCACGGAAGAGGGTCGCAAGGAGTTCCCTTCAAGAATTCCGGGTGTGGAGACCCCCTCGGTCAGCATCAAGTTCCGCCTGAAACTCACCCAGTGGTAAGCTTCAAAAGGGCACTTTTCTCATAACACGCGTACGCGGGAGAGAGTTTTCCTGCCTCAAAGAAATCCACAGCGACGCACATAGAAAAGATTTACTATCTGCCCTGATAGGCATCAACAGCCTTGCGCACTGACCCCTCTGCAAGCAGCAGCCTCCGAGCTTCCTCAGCGTCCTGCAGGCCCGTTTCCGCCATAATCATCCCCACTCCCCTCTCCACCAGTTTGTGGTTGGTGAGCTGCATATCCACCATCCGGTTCCCCCGAACGTGCCCGAGGCGTATCATCACCGCCGTAGAAATCATATTCAGAACAAGCTTCGTTGCCGTTCCGGCCTTCATTCGGGTGCTTCCGGTGACAAATTCCGGCCCCACGACGACTTCAATCGGAATCTCCACTACAGAGGCAAGCGGGGAGTCAGGGTTGCAGGTTATGCAGGAGGTCAGAAGGCCCTCTCTGCGAGCCTCCCTCACTGCCCCGATCACATAAGGGGTCGTTCCCGAAGCCGCAATGCCCACGAGAGTGTCCTCCGCCGTAGGCGAGAATGC
The DNA here is from genome assembly GCA_964396105.1 of uncultured Muribaculaceae bacterium. Lineage (GTDB taxonomy): Bacteria > Bacteroidota > Bacteroidia > Bacteroidales > UBA932 > Cryptobacteroides. The sequence goes on along the minus strand of CAYNDY010000248.1, from coordinate 875 downwards.
CTCTATATCCTTCCAGCCCTGCACAGGGTCATCCTCGGCGTTTTCAACAGCCCGTCTGATTGCTCCGTCGCCTCCCGCTATGAGCCCGATCACAAGGTCGAAGGGGGCGCCGAAAGTCGGGGGCACCTCCGATGCGTCAACGACTCCGAGCCGTCCGCTTGTCCCTGCGCCGGTGTAGAAAAGCCGTCCGCCCTTTTTCATCCTCTCCACTATGCCCTCGACAAGTTTCTCTATCTGCGGAATCGCCTTCCCCACGGCCTCCGGGACGCCCCTGTCCTCGCTGTTGATGCCGCAGAGGATTTCCTCAGTGCTCATTTTGTCGAGATTGCTGAAATTTGATGACTGCTCTGTTACTTTCATATTGCTGTCCGGAGAAAATTTTATAAATGGTGCCTAAATTGCTTAGAATTATCGCATTACAGACGCGGAATTATTTTTCGATTAGGCCCCTGAGCCTTTCCGTAGCCGTCTCACCGAGGCGGGATTTCACCTCGATGTGCTCCCGGATGGACCTCACGAACGAGTTGGACTCGAAGCCCGAGCCGCGGACCTGCTCGAAATCCTCCCGGCGTCTCTGCTCCCCGCCGTCCGCGCCGAAACTTGTCATCGCCGAAAGACTGAACTCCTTGCGCGCATCCTCATAGACAAGATTGTCGAGGGCCACCACCGAAGTTTTCCAGCGGTCCACGAGCGACAGCATATCCTCCCCTCCCGCCTCGGAAAGGTCCAACCCGTAATATTCCCGGATTATCCTGTAGGCCCAGGTCCACTCGTAGTCGTAGTACTTGCGGTGAATCTCGGCAAAGCCCTCAGTGATGCTGTCCACTGAGGAAACCTCCCCGCTCTGGATTTTATCCATAAGAGCCTCCACCGCG
>CAYNDY010000247.1:0-2318 GCA_964396105.1 uncultured Muribaculaceae bacterium | reverse complement strand
AGCGATTTCGACTACGAGGGAGAAACCGTGATGCTGGCCCCGGCCTCCGGATTCTACTCCGATCCGGGTCGCGGATGCAACGAGGTGAGAATTTCCTACACCATCTGCAAGGAAGACCTTAAGAGGGCGCTGAAAGTGCTTTCAGAAGCCTTAAAAGTGTATCCGGGACGCGTCGAATAACCGCTGAATCTATGAACGGCTCATTTTGAGTCAATTAAACCGACTAACTTATTATGGGAAAAATATATAGCAAATTCAAGCAGCTGCTTCTTTCCAACCGCTATGTGAACCGCTGGGTCGTCCTGCTGATGGACCTGGGCCTTTCCGTTCTCGCAACGGGGACGGCCTGCCTGATTCTATGGAAAATCATCGATTTCTCGTTCCTTGAAACGGGATTCTGGAGGCTTTTTACGGTAACTCTCTGCGCGAGCCTCATTCCTTTTCTTTGCTGCCGCACCTTCAACAACATAATCCGCCACTCCTCGCTCAAGAGCATCTGGGTCATTTCCCTTGCCGCATTGCTGAAAATGGCAATTATGCTGCTCGTTTTCAGTTTCCTCCCGCCATACAGAGGCTTTGTCCCGGAGGATGCTCTCATTCTCGGAGCGGTGCTGGACTTTCTTATGACCACGGTTTTCCTCGTGGGAATAAGGGTCCTTATGCTCATCGGCTACGACCTTGCCATCGCGAGAGTGGGCGGTCAGACGCAGAAAAAGGTGTTCGTCTATGGCTTTTCGGACAAGTCTGTCTCGCTCAGGCTCCGCCTTCTGAAGTCTCCGCACTACAAAATCACCGGGTTCATAACCCACGACGAGAACGGAAAGAACTTCAAGGTTTCGGATTATCCTACCTACTATTTCAAGGACCGCGCTGAACTGGAGAAAATTCTTCGCAAGCACCCGGTTGACGGAATACTCTTTTCCACCGACGCGGATGCGCGCTCGGAAGGGGAGAGGCTCGTGAAGTACTGTGAGAGCGTGAAAATCAAGATCTATATCGCCCCTTCGGTGGATGAGCTCGGAGATGACGAGGCCTCGTTCTCAAGCAAAATCCGCCCGGTCAAGATTGAGGACCTGCTCGGAAGGGACGAGATTTTCATCAACCGCGACGAGGTCCTCGCGAATGTCTACGGCAAGGTCGTTATGGTTACGGGCGGCGCCGGAAGCATCGGAAGCGAACTCTGCCGCCAGCTGGCCACTCTCGGAGTGAAGCAGCTCATCATTTTCGACAACGCAGAAACTCCGCTCCACAACATCCGTCTTGAGATTGAACATAAATTCCCGGGCTTCGACTTCGTCCCGTTCATCGGTGACGTCCGTGTGCCGGAAAGGATAGAAACCGCCTTCGCGCGCTATTCTCCGCAGATTGTCTTCCACGCTGCAGCCTACAAGCACGTTCCTCTTATGGAGGAGAACCCTTGCGAGGCCGTGTTCGCGAATGTGCTGGGGACAAGAAATCTTGCGGATGCCTGCGTGAAGCACGGAGTGGAGAAAATGGTGATGGTCTCAACCGACAAGGCAGTGAATCCGACGAATGTTATGGGCTGCTCCAAGAGGCTTGCTGAAATCTACTGCCAGAGCCTCGGACTCGCCATTGAGGAGGGCCGTCACGAGGGCACGACGAAATTCGTAACAACCCGCTTCGGAAACGTCCTCGGCAGCAACGGCTCAGTGATCCCGCTATTCCGCCAGCAGATTGCCGCCGGAGGTCCTGTAACCGTCACGGACCCTCGCATCAACCGCTTCTTTATGACCATCCCGGAGGCCTGCCGCCTTGTGCTTGAGGCCGCTTCTATGAGCACGGGAAGCCAGATTTTCGTGTTCGAAATGGGTGAACCGGTGAAGATTGTGGACCTTGCGCGAAGGATGATAAGTCTCTCCGGGTTTGAGCCTGACAAGGACATAAAGATTGTCTTCACGGGTCTGCGTCCTGGTGAGAAACTCTACGAGGAGGTGCTCAGCAACGCGGAGAACACCGTCCCGACCGACCACAAGAAAATCCTCATCGCAAAAGTGCGTGAATACGATTACACCGAGGTCAATGAGGCGTTCAAAGTCTTCGACACCCTCGCCCGCGGCGGCGACAAGATGGCCACTGTCCGTGCGATGAAGGCCCTTGTGCCAGAGTTCAAGTCCAACAACTCCGAGTTCGAGGTCCTGGACAGGGAAATCGCCGAGACGGGGGGGGGTATCGTGCTGATTCATAGAAAGTTAAACGGGGATAAGGTGTCTTGAACGATAAGTTAGACAGTTACTCAAGTTTCGAAGAAACTTGAAAAGGGCTTCTGCCCGCCGGCCCCAAGGGCCGTAAAAAATCCC
>CAYNDY010000246.1:0-2323 GCA_964396105.1 uncultured Muribaculaceae bacterium | reverse complement strand
TCCGTCGGAAAGGGTAGCATTCTCCGAGTCGGCATACGCAGGCTCAGCATCCTTATCGCTCGCGCAAAAAATTCTCATTTTCTCGGAAGAAGAGTCCCAGAGGACATTGCGATTTGCGTCAAGATGGGTTTTGGTCTGTGTTACTTCTGCAGTTTCAGGAGCTTCAGCTGTTTCAGGAACTTCCGCTGTTTCAGGAGCTTCAGCCGCATAAACCATTAAATTGTATTCCTTTTCAACCTGCGCTTTCTGGCAGGAAACAAGCGCCGCCACGACCGCAGCGGCCACCGTAAGTTTTTCAAATATGTTTTTCATTGTCGTTTCTGTTTAGTTGAATGGGCACACGAGAGTCAGTTCAGTTTACTGAGCAAGTGACTGTCAGATTAGTTGACGAGGCGCCCAATAGCATTAGAGTGTCCCGTTATCATTAACATCCTCGTCGCCGAATGTTCCGCCACCACCCTCGGACCACTGTCCTTCACTTACCGCAAAACCGTATTCGGCAAGAAATCTTTCTTCCACGACGGCAGGAGAAGAGTAGAGAGCCTTTTTTGTCGCTTTTTTCATAGTCTGACCAAATTACACTATTAAAACCGGTGCAAAATTTCGTCAAATGGCGTGCCAACTGATGGAGACCCGATTTTTTCATAAAAATTCGTTTTTCTTGAAATGAATTTTTAACTTTATCCCTCAAGTTTCAAGTGAAATTATTATAACACTATAATCGTCTAATTATGAAAAGATTAGAAGGAAATGTCACCCTTATTACGGGTGGAGGCAAGGGAATCGGATTCGGACTTGCCACTGCATTTGCAAAAGAAGGGTCGAACCTCGTCATCACCGGAAGAACGCTTTCCAGGCTCACCAGCGCAAAGGAACGACTTGAGGCCGAGTATGGAGTGGAGGTGCTCCCTCTGGTTGCCGACGGCGCTGACGAAGAGTCGGTCAAGGGCGTTGTGAAGACCGCTCTTGAGCATTTCGGGAAAATCAACACCCTCATCAACAACGCTCAGACCTCAAAGTCGGGGCTTCCGCTCGTGGAGCACACAAAGGAGGACTTCGACCTCGCCATCTACTCAGGGCTCTACGCCGCATTCTTCTATATGCGGGAATGTTTCCCGGCGCTGAAACAGACACGGGGAAGCGTCATCAATTTCGCTTCCGGTGCGGGACTTTTCGGCAAACTCGGACAGAGTTCCTACGCCGCCGCGAAGGAAGGCATCAGGGGGCTTTCGAGGGTTGCCGCCGCGGAATGGGGGCCTGACGGAGTGAGGGTCAATGTTGTTTGCCCGCTTGCTATGACTGAGAGCCTTCAGGAGTGGAAAAAGAACTATCCCGAGCTCTTCGAAAAGACCATCCAGGGCATTCCGCTCGGGCGGTTTGCCGACCCAGCCGACGACATCGGAAGAGTCTGCGTGTTCCTCGCCAGCGAGGATGCGCACTATGTGACCGGAGAGACCATCACCCTGCAGGGCGGCAGCGGCCTCCGTCCATAAAGAGGACCTCTTTCCCCACCCTCATTCATCAAAAAGAACAGTATGAAAAAGGAAAAAGATAATAAGCGGAAGAAGCGGTCGCCGTGGCTGCAGGTGGTTTATATCCTGCTGATATTCGCGACTTTGGCAGTATGCTACTTCCTGAGTGCACAAAGCCTTGAGAGCCTTCTGCCGGAAGGCGTCGTAAGACTTAGGATTGCCTACCCTGTGGCCGCTCTTGCGCTTTTCGGGGCATATCTTGGCATAGGATGGAAGTTCACCCTCGCACTGCTTCTTTCCTGCACCGGAGACGCGATGGGGGCGATGGGAAGTTTCATCGGCCAGATGGGCTATTTCGCCCTCGCCCACGCCTTCTACATCTGGGCGTTCGCTGAAATGCTTTATAAATCAAGGCATTCTGCAGCAGTGGAATGTGTGCAGGAGGACAATTCCAAAGGCCGGCAGGGAGAAGGAGTCTCCTCTAACGGGAGTGATTTCCGCCGCTCGCCGCTTTACAGGGGCCTCTCGGTGGCGGCAATCGCCTCCGCCCTGGTCGCAATCGCGGTAATCGTCATCCCATCAATCCCCGAAGTTTCGCTTCGCTGGGGATGCAGCGTCTATGCCGTGCTGATTGCCACTATGACTCTCCTCGCCCTTCTGCAGCGCCGCTCCCCGCTCTTTTCCGTCGGCGCGGCCCTCTTTCTCATCTCGGATTTCATCCTCTCCTGGAACAGATTCGTCTCTCCGGTTGCCGGCGAAAGATACCTAATTATGCTCCCCTACTACGCCGGGCAGGCCCTTCTATGGCTGGGCGCAGTGAAACTGGCGCTGGACTCCAGGAAAACCGCTGA
>CAYNDY010000245.1:0-2339 GCA_964396105.1 uncultured Muribaculaceae bacterium | reverse complement strand
TTTGTTCCATAAAATTTTGTAAATTTGTTTGTTTGAAAATTTTGACTCTATGAAACGGATTTTATTGCCTTTGGCTGTTGCTTTGGTCGTGGCTTCCTGCGGGAATGCCGCTTCACGGTCTGTCAGTGAACTGGACTCTTTTGTGGATAAGGTGGAGGAGAAATGTGACGGGTATTCCGAGAAGGACTGGGAGAAGATTAATGAGGAGTTTGAGGCTCTTGTGGATAAGACTACCGAGAATTATGAGCAGATGACCCCTGAGGAGCGGTCCGAGGCTATGAAGGCTATCGGTCGCTATTCCGGTCTTTATGCGAAGAAGGGGCTTCAGACAGCGGCTGATGCGTTCAAATCGGCCTTGGATGCGCTGCAGCCTTTCACTGAGGGCTTTTCAAGTGCCTTTGACGACGAGAATAAATAAACGCGGTCAGCTGCCTTACGCGACTTGCCAAAATCTTCACTTCTTCGGAGAATGACATTTTATAAAGTAATACTCTTTTCGCTGCTTTCGGTTGCGGTTTCTTCGGTGCGCTCCTGCGAGCAGAGGAAGACCGAGGCTACGGGGAAGATGGAACTTCCTGCGGTGGAGGTTTGCGACACCCTTCGTCTGGTGCAGTATGAAGCCTACACGCTTCTATATAACCTTTCGCACAAAACCCCCGACTGGGTGGCCTGGGAACTTACTTCCGAGGAAACTGACGGAGTGGAGGAGAGAGCGGCAAAATTCAGCGTGGACTACTCTCTGGACTTTATTCAGGGCGACAACAACGACTATCGGAACTCCGGCTGGGACCGCGGACATATGGCTCCAGCGGCCGATATGAAATGGAGCGAGACGGCAATGAAGGAGTGCTTCTACTACACCAATGCCTGCCCTCAGAACCATAACCTTAACAACGGCGTCTGGAAATCCCTTGAGGAAACCTGCCGTTCGCTTGCAAAATACTACGGGAAACTGTGGATTACCTCCGGACCTATATACACCGATTATGCCTACGGGTGCATCGGGCCTCATCAAGTTGCCGTGCCTGACGCGTTCTACAAAGTACTTCTGATTCAGTGGGAGGGCTATTACTATGGAATCGGTTTCGTTTGCGAGAACAAGGCGGGGAAGAAGAAACTGGAGAAATATTCCACCACCATTGACGCTGTGGAGGAGATGACAGGAATCAACTTTTTCTGCAATCTAACCCCTGAGCAGGAGAGGAAGGCAGAGGGGGAAGTCCATCTTGAAATGTGGTTTTAGAGGAGATGGTGAGCTTGTTTTCTCTTTTGGTGGCTGCGGCACTTTCTGTTTTTGCCGCTCCTGACGACTGGAGCGTGGCCGGTGAGGGCGGCTCGTCCGAAATCGCTTCTGCGCCTCTTTCCGCTCCGGTTGCCCCATCGGAGGTCTCTCCCTCTGACAGCAAGCCCGCCTACAAAGTACATCTCTGGTCCGGTTCACGTCATAAGGCGGGGGACAGCGGAGCTGAACTTCTGGTTTTTCCCGCTCCTAAGGACCGGAACAACACCGGGGTCGGAGTCATAGTCTGCCCGGGAGGCTCCTACTACTGGCTCGACGGCCACACCGAAGGGACCAAAATCGCCACCTGGCTCAATGCAAACGGCATAAGCGCCTTTGTCCTGCGTTACAGAAGGGGGCTTTGGGGCAATCATTTCCCGGATATGTTCGAGGACATTCAAAAAGCGATGAGCCTTGTTCGCGACAACTCGAAGGGGGAGTCTCTTGCGGAGCGATGCGGTGTGAATCCGGAGGATGTCGGTGCAATGGGCTTTTCCGCCGGAGGGCATCTTGCGGGACTTCTTGGCACCTGGTGGGACTGGGATGTGCTCTCAAACCGCGAAAAGGGACATCCGACTGTGAGTCTTCGCCCGGCTTTCACCGCGATGATTTATCCTGTTGTGTCAATGCGTGAGCCACTTGTGCACAGCCTTTCAAAGCAGAATCTTATCGGCTCCGAGACCGGAGAGATTGAGCACCGGCTTTCGCTGGAGGAGTGCGTGAGGGAGGATATGCCGCCGGTTTTTCTAACCTGTTGCAGGGATGACGAAACCGTTCGGTGCGAGAACAGCGAAGTCTATGACAGAGCCCTCACAGAGAAGGGCATCAGCCACGTTTTCTACGAATGGGACGAGTCCGGCCACGGCTTCGGCGCGGACGAGATGCAAGGCCGCAACCACTGGGCCGTCGCCTTCCTGGAGTGGTTAAAGAGTATATTGTAACTTCCCTCTGTTAAAAGAAAAAACTCTCCCCGAATCATCAGAGAGAGTCTCAAAAAGTCCATCCTAAGAGAAAATCCTACAAGAAAACCCTGTTAGAAAATCCTAGGAGCAGGGGTTAA
>CAYNDY010000244.1:0-2359 GCA_964396105.1 uncultured Muribaculaceae bacterium | reverse complement strand
AACTCATCCATCGTGTGCGCAACGAGGATTGAACCCGGTCCGCAGAGGCTGCGGTGACTGAAACCCGCAAGCTGCGGCGCGTCGCTTCCGAATGCAGCCGGAGTGGTCTCAAACCCGGGGAAAACGGTGTATTCCATCGGAGTGTCGCCTCCGAAAGCCTTGACGCTCATTCCCTTCTGCCAGGAGGCAACTTCATCCCGACACTTGCCCGGAACTGACGCCCCGAAACGGAGCACAGCCTCCTCCCCCGCCATATTCCGCATCAGATTCTCCACGATTCCGTCAGAAACGAAGGTGGTGCGGAAATAAATCCTGAATCCGAGCGACGGGCTCAGGATGTTCTGGGGATTGGCGCTCGAAAGCCGCCCGATGTTCCAGGTGGTCTTCCCAAGAAGCGGATCCTCCGGGAACTCCACGCTGCGAAGCGCACTGACAAAGTCCACGAACATATCCACCGCCGACTCCCCGTTCTCAGGGTAGCCGGAGTGGCAGCTTTTTCCCCGGAATGTCACCTCGAAAGATTTTGTGCCCTTGCAGGCGGACACCATAGCGTTCCCCGTCGGCTCACCCACAATGACATACGCTCCTTCAGGAAGCTTGATCTCGCCGCTGTTCACAGCCCTGGAGAAGGACTTGGCCCCGTATGAGCCAACTTCCTCCCCCGCAAGAAGCAGCAGGGCGAAGTCAGTGCAACCCTTCTTTTCAAGGGCAAGGCAGGCGTTGAACATAGCGATTATCTGTCCATTGGCATCGCACGACCCTCTTCCTGTCACCTTCAGATGCTCCCTTCCGTCAGCGCAGGGCGCCTCGACTGAAACAGCCGGCGGGAAATATGGAGGCACGGTGTCAAGATGGGTGCAGAACACCACCCGGGGCTCTCCCCAGCAGAAAAGAAGGTTCTCGGTGCCGTCGCCGTCGGGATTTTCCTCGCTCACCCCGACGGGGAAGCGTCTGAGAGTATTTTTCTCCGTCTTGAACCTCCCGGCAAGAAAGTCCGACAGCATTTTTTCCCTCGACGAAGACGAGTCGATGGACAATATTTCCAAAAATAAATCAAGGTTTTCCATATTTCCCTAAAACCTAGTCCGGGGCCCGGACACATATAGTCTGCGAAGTTAATAAAAAATTGCGTAACTTCGCACCGCTCTTGCGCCCGGAGGCCTGCAAACGCCCGGGACAGGCAAAAACGAAAGAAAATTCAAGATTATGGCAAAGGTTATACTTACAGGCGACCGTCCTACCGGCAGACTTCACATCGGACACTATGTCGGCTCGCTCCGCCGCAGGGTCGAGCTCCAGAACAAGGGAGACTACGACGATATGTTCGTATTCATCGCTGACGCTCAGGCACTTACAGACAACGCAGACAATCCCGAGAAGGTGCGTCAGAACATAATCGAGGTGGCTCTCGACTACCTTTCCGTGGGCCTGGACCCCAAGAAGGTGACGCTTTTCATCCAGTCGATGATTCCGGAACTGTGCGAGCTCACGTTCTACTATATGAACCTTGTCACGGTGGCGCGACTTCAGAGAAATCCGACGGTGAAAACCGAAATCGGTATGCGCAAATTCGAGGGTGGAAGCATCCCTGCCGGCTTTTTCACCTACCCTGTGAGCCAGGCTGCCGACATCACCGCCTTCAAGGCCACGGTGGTCCCTGCCGGCGAAGACCAGGAGCCGATGATTGAGCAGTGCCGCGAAATCGTGCGCAAGTTCAACGGAATCTACAACACTGACGTGCTCGTGGAGCCGGAGATTATGCTTCCGGACAACGCCGCCTGCCTCCGCCTCCCGGGCACCGACGGACAGGCCAAGATGAGCAAGTCGCTCGGCAACTGCATCTACCTCTCAGACCCGGCAGACGAGGTTTGGAGGAAGGTCAAGGGGATGTACACCGACCCGGGTCACCTCAAGGTCACCGACCCCGGCAAGGTGGAGGGCAACACGGTGTTCACCTACCTCGACGCCTTCTGCCGTCCGGAGCATTTCGGCCGCTATCTTCCTGAATACGAGAGCCTTGACGCTCTGAAAGACCACTACCGGAAGGGAGGTCTCGGGGATATGAAGGTGAAGAAATTCCTCGGCGCAGTTCTCGAAGAGGAGCTCGCCCCGATCCGCGCAAGAAGGGCCTTCCTCGAGAAGGACATCCCGGCCATCTACGAGATCCTTCGCGAAGGCACCGAGAAAGCCCGCGAGGTTGCCGCGCAGACTCTTCACGAGGTCCGCGAAGCGATGAAAATCAATTACTTCGACGACGCGGAGCTGATCCGGTCCCAGTCCGAAAAATTCTCCAAAGAGGCCGAATAAAAAGCGGTCTACCGCGTTGTTCTCCTCTCCCAAATCCTCACAACCGAAAGGT
>CAYNDY010000243.1:0-2416 GCA_964396105.1 uncultured Muribaculaceae bacterium | reverse complement strand
GCCGAGTTCCAGCCCATCAGCCTTGAGGAGATGGACTCGATCCGGCTTATGAACCGCGTGGACACTAAATATCTCACCGACACTGGGACGCTCCGGGAAGTCCTCTCAGATGCTCTCGCCGCGGGCTACCGCATCTTTGAAAACGGCGGCCGCAGGCTTCTCACCTACGACAGCATCTACTTCGACACTCCGTCTCTTTGGATGTTCACGGAGCACAGAAGGGGGAAAGCAGTGAGGTTCAAGGTGCGGAAAAGGCTCTACACCGACTCCGGGGAGTGTTTCCTTGAAGTAAAACGGAAAAATAACCATTCGAGGACGAAAAAGAAGCGGACGCCCCTCCCCCCGGAGGATTTCGACAGCGGGCGGATTGAAGGTGAGGCCAAGGAGTGGATAACCCCTCTGTACCCCTTTCCAACAGGCTCCCTCTCACCTTCTATTGAAACCCGCTTTACGCGCATAACCCTTGTGGACAAGGCACTTACGGAGCGGGTCACCATCGATTTCGAGGTAGGATTCCGGAATCTTCGCATCTTAAGTGAGGCGGGGCTCGGGGAAGCGGTCATAATAGAGCTGAAACAGGACTCGCGGCTCCGCTCCACCCTTCAGGACATTCTTCTTCGCCGCAGGGTGAAACCCCTCAGAATCAGCAAATACTGCATCGGAGTGGTCTCCACAGACCCGGCCGTGCACCCGGGACGCTTCAAGGAGAAAATGAGGGCTATTGGCAAGGTCGGGCATTCAAGTCCTTCGGAGCCCTTGACCGAAAATATGGGACTTCACCCACAAATGGGAGAGAACAGATAAAAAGATTATCTTTGTAAATTTGAAAATTCATCCCAAGAGGATGTAAAACACGAGACTATGTTACTTCAGAATCTTATCAGCGGCGCTGCGGCCCTTGACGACGGGGAACTCCTCGGAGTGCAGGGTGCGCTCACCGAACCCGTGATGACTACGGCGCAGAGCCTTCTCGAACTTGCGCTCCGTTTCGGTCTTAACCTGCTGTCCTGCTGGATTATAGTGCACTTTTTCTATTACCCCAAGAGCCGCCGCAAGGACTACGCGTTCACCTTCCTGCTGTTCTCCTCCGCGATGCTCCTCCTGCTCTACGCGATGGGCAGAGTGGATGTCGGAGTGGGTCTCACGCTCGGACTTTTCGCCATCTTCGGAGTCATCCGCTACCGCACCGAGACCGTTCCGATTCGCGAAATGACCTACCTTTTCGTCATAATTGCCATCGCCGCCGTGAACGGCCTCACCCCGCTTTTCCGCCTCGAAGGACTCGGCACCGCTGAGGCCCATTACGCGCTCGGCTGGGGCGACCCTCTTGTGGCAGTGGTAGCCAACGCGCTGTCAATCATCCTGATATGGGTGCTCGAAAGCCGCGCCAAAGCCTCTCACAACGCCTCGAAACTCATCCTCTACGACCGTCTTGACCTTCTCGCTCCCGAAAAGAGAGACGAACTTTTCAAGGACATCGAGACCCGCTGCAGCGTACGCCCGACCGATGTCGAAATCGGCAACATAGACCTTCTGAAGGACTCCGCATATATAAAGGTATATTATATAACCGACGGAGACACTCCCTCAACGATAGGAGGAGTCACCAAGCCGAAGGACCTCAGAAAATATATATTCGCATCAGCCCTCGCACTTGGGCTTTGCTCTCTCAATGGCAGCTCCCTCGGCGCCCAGGAAGTGGGATTCAACGCCAGGGCCTCAGTGGGCGCGGACTGGAAAATAGTCAAGGGACTGCACCTTAGCGCGGAATATGAAATCAGAGGGAAGGACTCCTTCAGCGGAGTTGACCGCCACCAGGCCACCGTCGGCCTCGAATACAAGGTCTGCCCCTATTTCAAGGCCGGTTTCGACTACATCTTCATCGGCGGCTACAACTCTTCCAAGACGCTGAAACCCCGCCACCGCTATTCTCTCAATCTCACAGGCACCTACGATCTCGGAGACTGGAGATTTTCCCTCCGTGAGCGGCTTCAGTTCACTCACAAGGCCTACAGCATCAACGAGTTCCAGGAAGTGCGGAACCCGCTTCAGCTAAAGTCCCGCATAACGGTCAAGTACCGGGGTTTCAGGCACTTGGACCCGTTCGTCTATTTTGAGATGAGAAACATCTTCAACGCTCCGCACTTCTCGGCCACCTACTCCGAGACCACAGCCACCTACTCCGACTACCAGTTCCTCGGCTACGACGACGCCTACGTCAACCGCCTCCGCGGCGCCCTCGGAGTGGACTGGAACATCACCAAGCACCACGCCATCACCCTCACGGCAATGTACAGCTACTGCCGCGACAAGGAAATCGACACCAACAAGGAAGGCACGAAACTAAAGGGCTACAACGACAATTCCACCAAGCAATACGCCACCCTCTCCCTCGGCTACCAGTTCTCGTTCTAAA
>CAYNDY010000242.1:0-2431 GCA_964396105.1 uncultured Muribaculaceae bacterium | reverse complement strand
GGGTTGTAGATTTTGTTGTTTTAGCTGTTGTTTTAGTATAAAATCCACCTCAAACAGCTAAAACAACAGAAAAAAATCGCTCATTTTATCCTGCCGCTCCCCCAAATCCGGGGCCAATCGGCTTATGCCTCCGCCCACTGTTTTCTAAGGAGCTCAACAGCGGAGCGGGCCGTCGTCTCGCGGTCGCCCTTGGTGCCGCACTCGAAGGTGATGTACTTGTCGTAGCCCAGCTCCTTGAGGGCGCGGAAACCTGCGCGGTAGTCGTCCTTCTCTCCATCCTCGCCCGGCATAAGACGGCGGGCGAGGCTTGCGATGTGAACGTGCTGGAGGTATTCGGTGCCGGCTGACATAAACGCCGCATAATCAGAGGTTTCCTCGGACATATGCCAGAAGTCGCCAAGCACTTTCACTCCCCGGCTGCCGCAGTCGCGGGCGATTGCAGCGGCGTCGCTAACCTGACGGAGATAGAACGCCTCCCTGCGGTTGAGCGGCTCCAAAATCACGTGGGTGCCGTGCTCGAGGGCATATTCGCCGAGAGAATAGAGCTCGGAACAGAGAAAATCGCGAGTTTCCTGAGTGTGCGGACGGCAAGGCTTCTGATGGTTGAAAGCCGGAACCATAATCACGCCCGTCGAGCCAAGTTCGCCTGCGGCCGCAAGGATTTCACGGTAGGAGGAGTCGAACTGAGCCTTCACAGCGGGGTCCTCGGCAAGGATGAACCCGTCGAAGCCGGCACAGATGGCGCTGACAGCGATGTTTCTTCCGCGAAGGGCTTCCTTTATCTCGCCCACTTTGTCCTTGAGGCCCCTTCCGCCGGGCTCATAGCCCACTACGCCGAGGCTTTCCATAAAGTCGAACTTCTCCGCGAGCGTTTCGCCGGGAGCGGTGCTCGTCTGGAATGAGATTTTAAGCTCCGCCGGGGATGCCTTCTTCTTTTTGTCGCCCCCTGCGGAGGCGCAGCCCGGAAGCAGGGATGCCGCAGCAAGAGCCGCCGTACCCGCCGCAGCGGCAGTTATAAAGTTCCTTCTGTCCATAGCCATTTCTTAGTTTCTGTAATTTCTCAAAGTCCTGAGTTACATAAATAACCCCTCAAGCACAGAATGGCCCGAGGGGTATATGTTCGTTTTAATTATTTCTTTGCGCCCGGGACCTGAACGGTGTACCCTGACATATCCACCTTGCCGAGTTCAAGCTTCTCCGGCAGATAGTCAAGCGGAGAGGCGCTGATTTCGTCCCAGGTGACCGTGGACCCTGCGTAAGCGCTTTCGCGGCCCATAATGCCGCAAAGGGAAGACATCGCGCACTCGGCAGCCTCGTCGTGAGCAGTGCCTCTGCGGATATGATTAATCCAGTCCACGTGCTCAAGGACATACGGGTTGGTCTGGCTGTGCTCTGCCTTTTCGGCCTCGAGGTCAAACTGCCAGAGAATGTTGCCGCTGTAGTCCCTGATTGTGAAATCTTCGGAGTTCCACCAGCCCAGCTTTCCGTGAACCTGCTCGGTCACATTGTTGGAGCAGCCGTCAATCTGGCGGCACATACTGTGAAGATGAACGCCTCCGCCGTAGTCGAAGTCAACGCTGAAATTGTCGTACTGGTCGCCGGTGACCCTTCTCTGACGGCTTCCGAAACCGGTCGCAGTGAGCGGGTGACGGCCGATCATCCAGTTGAATACATCTATATTATGGACGTGCTGCTCGCAGATGTGGTCGCCGGAAAGCCATTTCCAGTTCACCCAGTCGCGGATCATCCACTCCATATCGCTCCAGCCCTGCTGCCTTTCGCGATACCAGAGCATACCCTGGTTCCAGTAAACGTTTCCGCTGACGATTTCGCCGATCATTCCTTCCTGAATCTTCTTGAAGGACTCGACATACGCCCTCTTGTGGTGGCGCTGTGTGCCGGTGACGACGCAGAGTCCGCGAGCCTCGGCCTGCTTTGCAGTTGCCATAATCTGGCGGTAGCCCTTAGGGTCCACAGCTACAGGTTTCTCAAGGAACGAGTGCACACCCTTCTCGGTGGCATACTGGAACTGCATCGGGCGGAAAGCAGGCGGAGTGGTGAGAATCACTGCGTCAACGCCTGAGTCGATGACCTTTTTATATGCATCAAAACCGATGAAACAGCTCTCGTCAGGAACATCCATTCCCCTTTCGACGAGTATTTCGCGAAGAGAATTCAGACGGTCAGGGAACACGTCGCCAAGGGCGGTAATCTTCACTCCGTCAGCGGCATCCAGCACATTTTTCACTGCTCCGCTTCCTCTTGCGCCGCAGCCTACGACGCCTACCTTAATCTCTCTTCCGTCAATCGCCTTGTCGGGAAGTTCGGGGATATAATACTCTCCGGGCTGCTTGAGGGGCACAATCTTTCCCTTTCCATTTCCGCTGCAGGAAGAAAGCAGAACGTTGCTTCCCACAAGTCCAAGTGCGCC
>CAYNDY010000241.1:0-2472 GCA_964396105.1 uncultured Muribaculaceae bacterium | reverse complement strand
CTCAGAAGACCTTTTTGAGGCAACAATCTTTCCTTCGGGGGAATATATATCCGTAAGATATTCTATTTCAATACCTTCATCTTCAGTTTCAGCTTCAATCGCAAGGGAAACCGATGCTCTTTCAACGCTCACCGAGGGAGTCGTTATGAAAGTCCCCCATACGGGAATATGCGCCCTGGGAGAGGTTCTGAGAAGGTGTACATTACGGTAGAGCCCGGCTCCGGGGTACCACCGTGAGGAGTACGGGCGGTTTTCGAGCCGCACCGCAAGGAAGTTTTCCGACCCGTCGGTGTGGAGATATTCCGATATGTCGCAGTGAAAGGGAGCGTAACCGTTCGGCTCAAATGCGACTTTCTCTCCGTTCACATAAACCTCGGCCTCAGACATAGCCCCGTCAAAAAGCAGGCTGACAGAGCGGCCGTCAAATGGAGGAAGACTCCTCCTGTACCAGCCCACGCCCACATAGGGAAGTCCTCCCGTGCGGCCGGTCTTGAGCGATGCGGAGGTTTCCATATTCTGGGTCACCTGCACCGTCTGAAGGTCGTTTTCAATGCTGAAAGGTCCGCTGATGGCCCAGTCGTGGGGCACGCTGACGCTCTCCCAGGAGGCGTCGTCAAATCCCTCGGCCCCGGCCCCGGGAAGGTCTCCCAGGTGGAATTTCCATCCGTCCCGAAGGCTCACTTCGTTTCTTGTATCGATTTCAGAATCAACAAGTTGAAACTTCACTTCCTTTCCACCCACGCTAAGACGGAACTCTCCGCTTTCCAGTAGCGGATTGCCGCAGCGGTCCACAAAGGCGAGATCCCTCAGGGGCTCAATCTCAAAACTGAACGGCCTTGACTCCCCTGCCTTCAGAAATGCCTTCTCAAAATGGCGGAGTTCCTTCACCGGACGGGTTATGGAGCAGAACGGGTCAGTGATATACCACTGAACCACCTCCTTGCCGTCGCGGGAGCCGGTGTTGGTGACGGTAACCCTCGCGGTGAGTTTTCCGTTCTTTGTGAGAGAGTCAGCGGAGAGTTCCACCGGAGAGTATTCAAAGGTGGTGTAGCTCAGACCATATCCGAACTCATAGAGCGGAGTGCTTTCAATGTCCTTGTATAGCCCCTGGGTGCCTCGGCGTGCGCTCTGACGGTGATTGTAATAAATCGGAATCTGCCCTCCGGAGCGCGGGAAAGTCATCGGAAGACGGCCGGAAGGGTTGTAGCGCCCGCTGAGGATGCCTGCAACGGCATTTCCAGCCCTCGTCCCGGGCATCCAGATTTCCAGAAGCGCATCACTCAGCGGTGCAATCCCGCTCAGGTCAACGGGACGGCCGCTTGCGATGAGCACAACCACCTTTTTCCCGGTCTGCTTCAATTTTTCCAGAAGCTGCACCTGGGCGGGCGGCAGGGCGATGGAAGAACGGGAACAGTTCTCCCCGCTCCAACCGGACTTTTCTCCAAGGCAGAGCACAACCACATCCGCTTTCCCTGCAGCGTCAAGAGCCTCGGCAGCAGACTCGTCAGAGATTGTCTCAAAATCGCAGCCGGCAGAATAAACAATGGCATCTTCGCCGAACTCCGCCCTCATACCTTCGAGAATCGAAACGAGTTCATCCGCCCTTCCGCGCGCTCTCCAGTTGCCAAGAAGATCAGCCTTGGAGGAGGCCTGAGGGCCGATTAGGGCTATCTTCGTCCCCTTTTGAAGCGGGAGCAGAGACCCGTCGTTTTTAAGCAGAACCATAGACTCCTGAGCCATCTGCTCGGCATTCTCCAGCGCAGAAGCCTGAAGATATATCTTCTCCGCCGGCAGCACCTCCGTATATGGATGTTCAAAAAGTCCGAGGCGGAATTTCACCCGGAGGATTCGCCTTACGCTCTCATTCAGAGTCTCCTCAGTGAGCCTTCCCTCCTTCAGCAAAGCCTCAAGATGGCTCCTGTAGAGGTTATCCATCATATCCATATCCACTCCGGCGTTGAGAGCGAGAGCCGCAGCATCTTTTCCGGTCTCGGCATAACCCTGATTGCAAAGCTGGATGACGGCGTCCCAGTCGGAAACTATGAACCCGTCAAAGCCCCAGCGCTCTTTTAGGACCTCCGTCATAGTGAAACGGTTGGCAGAGCCGGGAATGCCGCTCAGGTTGTTGAAAGAACTCATAACCGTCGCGACGCCCGCATCAGTGCAGGCCTTGAACGGAGGAAGATATGTGTCCCAGAGGCTCTGGTCTGAGATTTCGGTGTAGACATAGTCCCTTCCCGCTTCGGAGGCCCCGTAACCCACAAAATGCTTGAGGCAGGCGGCTATTTTTCCCTTCTCGGAAAGAGTGTCGCCCTGATACCCTCTGACGGCGGCGCACCCCATAACGGAGGCAAGACAGACGTCCTCGCCGTAGCCCTCCATAACCCTTCCCCAGCGCGGGTCGCGGGCGATGTCAATCATCGGGGAGAAAGTCCAGTCCACTCCCGAGGCCGATGCCTCGGCTGCAGCGTC
>CAYNDY010000240.1:0-2495 GCA_964396105.1 uncultured Muribaculaceae bacterium | reverse complement strand
TCGGCCGTAGGGTAGCCCATATTCCTGTCCCATCCATACCCGGGATATTCCTCCGCGAGAGCCCTCATACGGTCGTCCCTGTAGGTTTTTGCCAGCACTGAGGCCGCCGCGATGGAGGCGAACCGCCCGTCCCCCTTTACGAAGGTCTGCCAGGGAAGGGCCTTGAATGCGGGGATATATTCCTTGAGCTGTCCACCGGGAAAAGGCTCGGTGAGCGCCGCCTGCGGGAGTCGGTCAAGATCCCTAAACCTGTTCCCGTCGATTATGAGAGCTTCGGGCTTCACGGCGAGCCGCACCACAGAGCGCCACATCCCCGTAATCGAGGCGCAGAGGATGTTGATCCGGTCTATTTCCTCCGCGCTCACTTCCTCAACGGCCCAGGAGACGGCTTCCTTTTCTATGACGGGCCTCAACTCCTCCCTCTCCTTCTCGGTCAGCTGCTTGGAGTCGTTCAGAAGCGCCTGGGCGAAGTCTTCGGGAAGAATCACGGCGGCGGCAAAGACAGGACCCGCGAGCGGCCCTCTTCCGGCCTCGTCGCATCCCGCCTCAAGCACTCCCTTCTCTGCTCTTGAAGGCAGTATTTCGTGCATTTTCTTCCCCATACAGTCTATTTTGTCAGTCCTTCGGCCATTTTGACCGCGACAACCTACAAAGATAGTGCGTTTGCCCGTATTCTCCACCTCAAAACTCCCGTTTTTCGCGGGGCGCTTGAAAAATTAAAGATTTTTAGCGGTTTGAGCACTATTTTTGCGGGAAAATCGCGGCCGCGTTTGGCGTTTTCATCGGAAATGCCTATTTTTGCGCGAAATTGGGTTTTGGGGAAAAACGAAAGGATGACCCTGAACCCGAAAGCGGGTGAAACCGCTATGAATTAGTAAATTACAAACCAATTTAAATTCATAAACAATGAAAAAGAGTATCAAATTCTTGGCTATCGCCCTCGGTCTTGCCGCAGTTGCCTGCAGCTCCCCTGAGAAGATGGCAGAACAGGCAGAGAATGTGATCGTAAAGTGCGATCCTGCTGTTCTTGAGGTTGTTGCCGGTAACATCGACGCAACTGTCACAGTAACTTATCCGAAGGATTACTTCCACAAGAAGGCCATCCTCACCGTAACTCCGGTTATCGTTTTCGACGGCGGTGAGCAGGCTATGGAGCCGTTCAAGTTCCAGGGTGAGAAGGTTAAGGACAACTACGAGGTTGTTCCTTCAGACGGCGCTACAATTTCAAAGAAGGTTCACTTCACCTACGAAGAGGGTATGGAGAAGTGCTATCTTGAGCTTCGCGGCGTTGTAAGCTACAAGAAGAAGACTATCGACCTCCCTACAAAGAAGGCTGCTGACGGTGCCAACACCACCTATATGCTCGCTTGCAAAAACGGTCGCGTAGATCTTAAGGCTGACGGCTATCAGGAAATCATCAATATGCCTGAAGAGGGCCAGATTCTCTACAGCATCAACAGCGCAGACGTTAAGAACTCTGAGCTCAAGGGCCAGTCAGTTAAGGACTTCCTTGCTGCTGTAAAGGCTGCTAAAGAGAACGAGCGCAAGAACATCGTAAGCACCGACATCGTTGCATACGCTTCACCTGACGGTGGACAGGAGCTCAACGCAAAACTTTCTGACAAGCGTTCTGCTTCAGCTGAGAAAGCATTCAACAAGGTTACCAAGAAAGAGCCTATCGACGCACCTGTAAACGTTAAGTCTGTAGGTCAGGACTGGGAAGGCTTCCAGGAGCTTGTAAACAACTCCAACATCGAAGACAAGGAGCTTATCCTCCGCGTTCTTTCTATGTACAGCGACCCTGCAGTTCGTGAGCAGGAAATCAAGAATATGTCTGCAGTTTACACAACTCTTGCAAAAGAGGTTCTCCCTGAGCTTCGTCGTGCAAGGTTCATCGCTAACGTTGAGTTCACCAACTACTCAAGCGAGGAGCTTCTCAAACTCGTTGACGAGAACAGCGATGTTCTTGACGAGGCCGCTCTCCTTCACGCTGCAACTCTCGTAGAGAAGGACGCTGACAAGATCTCCCTCTACAACAAGGCTATCGAGAAATACTCAAGCAAGACTGCTCAGTACAACCTCGCAGTGGTTTACGCTCGCGCAGGCAAAGACGCTGACTGCAAGGCTGCCATCGAGAAGTGCGACGCAAATGACGCTGACGTGAAGAACGTTCTTGGCGTACTTGCTCTCCGCGAGAACAACCTCGAAGAGGCTGCCAAGTATTTCGCAGCATCTGCAACTGAGGCCGCTAACGAGAACGCCGCTACTGTTGACATCCTCAACGGTGACTACAAGGCTGCCGCTTCCAAGATGGCAGGCAAAGAGGGCTTCACCGCCGCTCTCGCCAACATCCTCGTCGGCGACTACGCTGCAGCTTCCTCAGCAATCAAGTGCGACTGCCCTAAGGGTGCATACCTCAAGGCAATCATCGCTGCACGTCAGGGCGACAAGGACGGCGTTAAGGCTAACCTTGAGAACGCAAAGAAGTGCGACAA
>CAYNDY010000239.1:0-2506 GCA_964396105.1 uncultured Muribaculaceae bacterium | reverse complement strand
GACTTTTTTTGACTACCTTTGCGGACTTTCTGAGATTGATTTGGTATGATTATGAAGTCTGCGCTGCTCCGGGAGAGGGAGATGACCGAGGGGACGGTTTATTCGATGCTGATTATCTGCAGCATTTCGCATTTTCTGAATGATATGATTCAGTCTGTCATTCCCTCCATATACCCGATAATCAAGGATAAATTTGAGTTTTCTTTTGCACAGATCGGCGTCATAACCCTGATTTTTCAGCTCACTTCATCCATTCTTCAGCCTCTGACGGGGCTTTATGCCGACAAGCGACCGCGGCCTTACGCGCTTTCCATCGGGATGTGCTTTACCCTTGTGGGGCTTCTGCTGCTTGCGGCAGCGAATAATTTTTCGCTGATTCTGCTTGCTGTGGGAGTGGTGGGAATCGGGTCTTCGGTGTTTCATCCTACGGCCTCACGGGTGGCCCAGATGGCGTCCGGAGGGAAGAAAAGTCTTGCGCAGTCCATCTTTCAGGTGGGCGGAAACGCAGGCTCGGCCGTGGGACCGCTTCTTGCGGCGCTCATCATTCTGCCCTGCGGCCAGAGTGCCATCGCCTGGTTTGCGCTCGCGGCCCTTGCTGCAGCTCTCATTATGCTGAGGCTCGGAAGGTGGTATGAGCTCAGGCTCCGCTACATCGTCTCCCATCCTCAGCCAAAGCCGCCGCTCCGTGAGGACATAAGCCCGCGGGCTAAGGCCGGAGCGATGGTTATTCTCGTTCTGCTGATGTTCTCCAAGTATTTCTACAACGCCAGCATCACGAGCTATTTCACTTTCTTTCTGATGGACAAGTTCGGAGTGAGCGTGCGGACTTCGCAAATCTGCCTGTTCGTCTATCTTGCGGCCTTTGCGATTGGAACTGTGGCCGGCGGGCTTTTCGGAGACCGTTTCGGGCGGAAATATGTAATCTGGTTCTCCATCCTCGGGGCGGCTCCCTTCGCTGCGCTGCTGCCCTATATGAACCTGCCTCTCACGCTTGTCTGCGCCTTCCTTTCGGGGCTTATAATCGCTTCGGCGTTTTCATCCATCGTGGTTTATGCCACAGACCTTCTGCCGGGCCGGGAAGGGATGATTGCGGGGGTGTTTTTCGGGCTTATGTTCGGTCTGGGCGGCCTGGGTTCGGCATTTTTCGGATGGCTTGCCGACCGCACGAGCATAGAGTTCATTTTCCGGGTGAGCGGCCTGCTTCCCCTGCTCGGGATGATTGCCGTTTTCCTCCCCAACCCGCAGAAACGGGTCAGGTGTTAATTTTTGCAAAATTACCGATACTTTATGAAAATTTTACTTATCAACGGAAGCCCGAAGAGCGACGGCAACACAGCTATCGCCCTGAGGGAAGTGGCCCGGACGCTGGAGGCCGAGGGCATTGAGACTGAGATGATTCACGTCGGACAGATGGACATTCACGGGTGCATCGGCTGCTGGAAATGCGCCAAGACGGGGCGGTGCGTATTCGACGACATCGTCAACGAGGTGGCTCCCAAATTCGAGGCTGCTGACGGGCTCGTCATCGGCTCCCCGGTTTATTTCGCCTCCCCTGCCGGGACGCTCGTTTCTTTTCTTGACAGGCTTTTCTACTCCACTCCGTTCGACAAGAGTATGAAGGTGGGGGCGGCAGTGGCAGTGGCTCGTCGCGGCGGGACAACCGCCACGTTCGACGTCTTGAACAAGTATTTCACCATCTCCAATATGCCGGTTGTTTCCTCCAATTACTGGAACATCGTGCACGGGAGAGTGCCCGGGGAAGCGGCCAAGGACGAAGAGGGGCTTCAGACTATGCGGCAGCTGGGCCGGAATATGGCTTTTCTCGTGAAGAGCATCCGCCTCGGGAAGGAGGCTTACGGCCTGCCTGAGAGAGAGAAGTGGATTATGACGAATTTCATCCGATAAAATTTTACCCGGAGGACTGTGCAAACGGTTTATATTCAGCATTATCCCTCCCCTTGCGGGGAGATTGTTCTCGGGGCCGCTGGAGAGGAACTCTGCCTTTGCGACTGGAGCGGACGGCCCTGCGCGGAGAAGAATATGCGCCGGCTCCAAAGGATGCTGGGGGCGGAATTCATTGAAGAGAACTCCCCTGCTCTGGAGCGGGCCAGGGCGGAGCTGGACGAGTATTTCAGCGGCAACAGAACCGCTTTCGACATTCCTCTGCGCCCGGTGGGGACTCCGTTTCAGATGAGGGTGTGGGATGCCCTCGGGGAGATACCATACGGGCAGACAAGGACTTACAGGCAAATCGCCCTCCGGGTGGATAACCTCAGGGGCATTCGGGCAGTAGCGCAGGCAATCGGCGCGAACGGCCTCGCCATTTTCATTCCCTGTCACCGCGTCATAGGAAGCGACCGCTCCCTCACAGGTTTCGCCGGCGGGCTCGAGGCCAAGAAACTGCTGCTTGAACTTGAAAGCCGGAAGTAAACTCTACATTGTCTGGTATAATTAGGGATTGTCGTTTAATGTTATTTGTTTGAACGACGGGGTGACATTTCCCTGA
>CAYNDY010000238.1:0-2518 GCA_964396105.1 uncultured Muribaculaceae bacterium | reverse complement strand
TGAACAAAACACTTCTATTTGATTTTGACGGGGTTATGGTGGACTCCGAGAAGCACTACAGCGTTTTCTGGGAAAATCTCGGGAAGCGTCTGCTGGGCGTCTCCGGGTTCGGAGCGAAGGTGAAGGGAGCCACTCTGACGGCGCTTCTGGATGAGTATTTCCCGGGGAATGCCGAGGCCGAAAGGATTATAACAGAGGAACTTGACCGCCTTGAAGCGGAAATGGTCTATGAATATATCCCCGGGGCTGACTCCTTTGTCGCCGAAGGCCGCAGGAGGGGATGGAAAGTTGCAGTCGTGACAAGTTCCAACCTGGTTAAGATGAGAAGTGTCTATGCGAAACTTCCCGAGCTTCCTTCAATGTTCGACGCCATCCTGACGGCCGAAGACGTCCGCCGCTCGAAGCCCGACCCTGACCCGTATCTTACGGCTATGGAGCGTCTGGGGAGCGATCCTGCGCACTCCGCCGTCTTCGAGGATTCGCTGAACGGACTTAGGTCCGCACGCTCATCAGGAGCCACCGTAGTGGGCCTTACGACAACTATCTCCCCGGAAACGGTCCGCGAATACAGCGACCTCCAAATCCACGATTTCACCTCCCCGGAGACCATTTTCACTTTTCTCGACACTCGGATAAAGGACTGAGTTCACTCCAAGCAAAAGATGAAATGAGCGGGGATAAATGAATATGAAACACCAAGATAACTCCACACTGAAATGATAGTCTGCATTGCCGAAAAACCAAGCGTCGCACGCGAAATCGCCGATGTCCTCGGAGCCAAACTGAAAAAGAACGGCTACATCGAGGGCAACGGCTATCAGGTGACCTGGACTTTCGGCCATCTCTGCACCCTCAAGGAGCCTCACGACTACAATCCGGCCTGGAAGGTCTGGAGCTATTCTTCGCTTCCGATGCTGCCACAGCGCTTTGGCATAAAGCTCATTGACAATGAGACTTACAAGGCCCAGTTTCAAGTGATTGAGAGCCTGATGCAGAAGGCGGATATGATTGTGAACTGCGGCGATGCCGGGCAGGAGGGAGAGCTCATACAGAGGTGGGTTATGCAGAAGGCACGGGCCACCTGCCCGGTGAAGCGTCTCTGGATTTCCTCCCTTACGGAAGAGGCCATCCGAGAGGGTTTCAACCACCTTGAGGACTCGTCCAAGTTCCAGCGGCTCTACGAAGCCGGGCTTTGCCGCGCGATTGGCGACTGGCTGCTCGGGATGAACGCCACGAGGCTCTACAGCCTCAAATACGGCGGAGGATATTCCCGCGACCGCAAGGTCCTCTCCATAGGCAGGGTGCAGACCCCGACGCTCGCCCTCATCGTGAACCGTCAGGCTGAAATCGACAATTTCAAGCCGGAGCCCTACTGGGAGCTCAAAACGCTCTATCGCGGCGTCACTTTCAACTCCACCAAGGGCAAGTTCAAGGTGAAGGAGGACGGTGAGAAATTCCTTGAAGTAATCAAGGGCAATCCGTTTACAGTCACCGAGATAGCCGAAAAGAAAGGCAAGGAGTTCGCCCCGCGGCTCTACGACCTCACCTCCCTCCAGGTGGACTGCAACAAACGCTTCGGCTTCAGCGCCGACGAGACGCTCAAGCTGATTCAATCGCTCTACGAGAAGAAGGTTACGACCTATCCGCGTGTGGACACCACCTACCTCAGCGACGACATCTACCCCAAGGTCCCCGCAACCCTCGAGGGGCTTGTCGCCTACAAGGAATTTACCGCTCCGCTTCGCGGCAAAAAGCTTCCCAAGAGCAAGAGGGTGTTCGACAACTCGAAGGTCACCGACCACCACGCCATAATCCCGACGGGAGTTCCCGCCACAGCCCTCAGCCAGACCGAGATGATGGTCTATGACCTTGTTGCCCGGCGTTTCATCGAGCAGTTCTACCCTGACTGCGAGGTCTCCACGACCACCGTGAGCGGAAAAGTCGCCGATGTGGAGTTCAAGACTTCCGGCAAGCAGATTCTCTCTCCCGGATGGAGAGTTGTGGAACAGAGACAGACAAGTTCCACCCCAGGGAGCGTTGCGGAGGAGATTGAGAAAAATCTCTCGGGAGACGAGGCTTCCGACAAGGAAGGTGCGGAGCTAAAGATTCTCCCTGCCTTCACGAAAGGGGAGAGCGGCCCGCACAGCCCGACTCTCAAAGAGACCTGGACCACTCCGCCCAAGCCCTACACCGAGGCGACGCTTCTTCGCGCGATGGAAACCGCAGGCAAATTCGTTGACAACGAGGAGCTGCGCGACGCCCTGAAGGAGAACGGCATCGGCCGCCCGTCAACAAGGGCCGCCATAATCGAGACCCTGTTCAAACGCAATTACATCCGCAAGGAGCGCAAGAATCTCTATCCGACCGACACCGGCAAGAGCCTCATCGCCACCATCCATGAGGACCTGCTCAAGTCCGCCGAGCTCACGGGCCTGTGGGAGCGCAAGCTCCGCCAGATTGAGAGGGGCGAGTACGAGGCCCAGACCTTCATCAACGAGCTCAAAACAATGGTGACGGA
>CAYNDY010000237.1:0-2536 GCA_964396105.1 uncultured Muribaculaceae bacterium | reverse complement strand
TCGGTGACGAATCTCGGCGGAACCTCGCCGGCGAAACGCTCTATGCAGAGGTCCGGGCGAAGGCGCTCCAGCATCGATGTGAAGAAATCTATGTACTCCTCGAGAGTGAAGCGGTGGAAATCCTCCGGGACTCTCGCATACTCCCTTTCCATCGCAGTGCCGCGTACAATCTGAAGCTGGTGGAATTTCACCGTGGTAAGCGGCAGGGAGTTAATCTCGGCGCAGCCCTCAAGCATCATCTCTGGCGTTTCCCCAGGAAGCCCCAGGATGAAATGCGCCCCGCAGTCAAGGCCTCTTGCAGCAGTCTCCTCAATTGCCTTTCTCGCGCAGGCGAAATCGTGCCCCCGGTTTACTCTTTCAAGGGTCCGGTCATAGCACGACTCCACTCCGTACTCCACAATCACAACCGGAGCCTTCAGCGTCAGAGTCTCCTCCGACGTCGCCGCTCCCCCGCCAGAAGCACAACCGCAAGTTCCCCCGCCCGGAGCGCCCACAGAAGAGCCGCTCTCCCGCCGGAGCGTCCGCTCCCAACCCGGCAGAACCCGCCCGGAGGCGAGGTCGGAAAGAAAATCCAGTTTCTCCTCGTCAACGCAGTCCGGCCTCGTCCCGATGACAATTCCCACAACCGAAGGGTGCGCGAGCGCCGCGAGATAGACCTCGCGAAGCCGGTCAAGAGAGGCGTAAGTATTTGAATATGACTGGAAATAGGCGAGGTAAGCCCCGACTCTTCGGTAGCGCCCCCTGTGGAACTCCACCCCCTCGTCAATCTGCTCCGCAATGCTTTTGCCAGGGGTGCTGTAGCCGGGGTGAAACGCCGCATTGTCGCAGAAAGTGCACCCTCCCCTGCTTATGCTTCCGTCCCGGTTCGGGCAGGTGAACCCGGCGTCGATGACCACCTTCTGAAGCCTCGCGCCGTAGCGCCTGCGGAAAAAATCCACATAGGCGTTGTATCTTTTGCCTTCCGGGAAAAGCCCTCCAGGGACATCCGGCGCCATATTTTGATGTAAATCCATAATCTAAAACCGCGCGGAGAAAAAGCCGCAGAGCAAATGTAAGAAAAGTTTGTCAGATTTGCCTTAGTCAATCCGGCGGACCTCAGCCTCGAAATCCTCTCTGGAGCCGCGGGCGCGGTTTTTAATCTTCGCCCTGTAGTTGTAGATTGTGTTCGCAGAGTAGTGCAGCAGAGACGCTATGCGGCTCGACTCCGTGATGCCCAGCTTTATCAGAGCGAAAATCCTCAGTTCCGGCGTCAGAAGGTCATCCCCTTTCGGAACAATCGCAGCCTCGGGGACGAGCAGGGCATTGAATTTTTCGATGAAATCCGGATAGAGATTCAGGAAGGTCTGGTCGAACATCTTGTAGAACTGGGCTATGTCCGAGTCCATAGGCTCTTGATTTTCAATCTCGTCCGTAAGCGCCTTCGTCTTCCCCTGACGGATGTACTTCAGCACCCGGTTCTTGTACTGGCGGGTTGCGCTTATGTTGTCAGAGACCATCCCGAGGAACAGAGTGATGTATTCCTGCTTCACCTTGTCCGACTCCTGCATCCTCTCGTTCACCCCCACGAGTTCGCGGTTCCTGCGGTCGATTTCAAGATAGGACTCCTGGAGCTTCGCCCTCATCGAGTCGAGGATTTTCTGCCTGCGAACAAGGAACCCGAGCAGCAGAAGAAGCGCCACGAACAGCACCGAAATGCCCCAGAGCAGCGCACGGGTGGTTCTGGACTGAGCCTCGTGCTTGCTCTGATAGGCGTTTTCAATCTCGGGGAAAAAGGTGAGAATCTGCCACGGACGCAGCTTGCCGTTGAACTGGAGCGCATCCACCATACAGTGGTCGGCCGCATAGCGGAATGCCCTGTCCACGTCTCCGTCGGAAAAAACAAGGCGCGCCACTTCGTTCAGAGCCGCATAATCCTTCGTGGCGCACATCGCGTCGGCAATCGCCGAGCGGATAATCCACTCCCCGTATTCTGCATTCCCCGAAGGGAAGGTGTGTGCATAGTAATAGGCCGCTTCGGCATATTCCCGGGTATTTTCTTCGCTAAGGGTTACCATCGCCTCGGCATATTCCCGGAACTTTTCCCTGTTCCCGCTCTCGTCAGCCTCCTCCCTTTTGAGATTATACCATTCCCAGGACTCCTCAGGAACCATCGAAAGCAGCTTCAGACGATAGGAATCCCTCAGCGAGAGCTTGTCCCCGTAGGAATCCTGAGTGGAGGAATATGCCATAGTCTCGCCCCAGTAGATGTGCTCGGCGCGGTAATAGTCGGCAAGGACCTCGGGAGGAACGGAGTCTGTGCGGTAGCGGGAAAGGATGTCGCCGCACTCAACAAGATAGCCCGCCTTCACATAGACAACCGCCATCCTGAGTTCCGCACGCGCTTTCCCCACCGGGTCATTCGCCCGCGAGGCTATGCTGCGGCACTGCTTGAGATAGTACAGCGAAGAGTCCACGCAGTTTGGGCGGTAGGCGTCCGCAATTCGAAGGCTGAGGCTGAAGCGCTGTTCCTCCCCAGTCTGCTCCCGGAGCACCTCCT
>CAYNDY010000236.1:0-2573 GCA_964396105.1 uncultured Muribaculaceae bacterium | reverse complement strand
CTGCACCTTCTGATGACAATCCTATACCCACAGAACCGGCAGGAGCTGCGCGAGTGGTTCTCTGCGAACGCTTCCACTGAAAAGGAGGTGTTCGTCCGCTGC
This sequence comes from uncultured Muribaculaceae bacterium, assembly GCA_964396105.1. GTDB lineage: Bacteria > Bacteroidota > Bacteroidia > Bacteroidales > UBA932 > Cryptobacteroides. Next base: position 2,471 of record CAYNDY010000236.1, on the reverse strand, counting down.
ATCCGCCGTCCCCACGAGAGCATAATCCCCTACCTCGATGTGGTGGAGGAGGCGCTGTGCTTCGGATGGATAGACTCCACCTGCCGCCCCTGCGAAGGAGAAGGGTATCTGCAGCGGCTCTCTCCGCGCAAAAAGGGCTCGAACTGGACGGAACTGAACAAGGAGCGCTGCCGAAGGCTCATAAAACTCGGACTGATGACCCCTTCAGGAAAGAAAGTGCTACCTTCTCTCGCGAAGGACTCCTTCAAGGCCGAGCAGTGGGTAATAGATGCCATCAAGGCCGACAAACAGGCCTGGAAGAACCACCGGAAGTTCCCTCCGCTCTATGTCCGGGTGCGCCTCTACAACATCCAGTGGTACAGGAAGCATATCTCCGAGGAGCGCTCCCTCCGGATGCTCGAAAGGTACATTCAGGCGGCCCGCGACGGCAAGATGACCGGAGAGTGGAATGACGGAGGACGCCTGCTCGATTACTGAAATCACTGGTTAAGAACACTATGAATACAATTAAAATCTGCGCAGCTGCTGTGCTGCTTTGTTCGGTTGCTGCGGTTTCCTGCAAAAACTCCGGGCGCGACTCCGAAGTGTACAAAGACCCTGAAGCGAAGGTGGAGGACCGCGTGGAAGACCTGCTCTCGAGGATGACCCTTGAGGAGAAGATTGCGCAGATGAGTATGGCGGGGATGGATGAATACAAACAACTGCCCGACGGAGCGGGCGTGGTGGAAAGTCCGTTCATCAGCGTCTACGACATAGCGCGCCGGTCGGCCGAGACCAAGCGTTATGCACGCGAGCACTCGCGGCTTGGCATCCCGCCGATACAGATAGGAGAATGCCTGCACGGTCAGCTGGCCCTTGGTGCCACCATTTTCCCTCAGGCGATAGCTCAAGGCAGCACATGGAATCCTGCGCTTATCGAGCGGATGGCATCGGCCATTGCCGCCGAGGCATCGGCTTCGGGAGTCGACCAGGCACTGTCGCCGCTGTTCGACCTGGCACGCGACCCTCGCTACGGGCGCACCGAGGAGTGCTTCGGTGAAGACCCCTGCCTGGTGGCGGCAATGGGCTGCGCCTTTGTGGAGGGAATGCAGGGCAAGGCATCATATACGCGCTCTCACGGAATAGCAAAAGGCAAACTGATGTGTACCGCCAAACACTTCGCCGGCTACAGCGTACCAGCCGGCGGCATCAACCTGGCGCCGGCCTCGCTTGGCGAGCGCGAAATGCGCACTCTGCATCTCTACCCGTTCGAGATGGCGGTAAAGGAGGCCAATGTCTACAGCATAATGCCGTCATACAATGAAGTGGACGGAGTGCCGGCACACTCCAACCGCTGGCTTCTCACCGATGTGCTGCGCGGCGAATGGCAGTTTCCGGGATATGTATTCACCGACTATGGCGGACTGAGCCACCTCTACAATTTTCACAATGTGGCACCCGACGCGGCCGAAGCCGCCTGTATGGGCATTGACGCCGGAGTCGATCTGGAGGCTGCCCGACCCGATGTGTACCCGCATCTGGGCGAACTGGTGCGTCAGGGCAAGGTGAGCGAAAAGCAGATTGATGAGGCCGTACGCCGCATTCTCAGGGTCAAGTTTCTCGCGGGTCTCTTCGAAAAGCCTTACGCCGACAGTGCCTCCGTACGCCGATGCGTGCACACGCCGGAAAATGTTCGCCTCGCGCGCGAAGTGGCCGAAGAGTCGGCAGTTCTTCTCAAGAACGACAACAGCCTGCTGCCCCTTGATGCCTCCAAGTTGAAGTCGGTGGCCGTAATCGGCCCGAACGCCGACCAGGTGCAGTATGGCGACTACAGTTACACACGGGACAACAAGTCGGGTGTAACCGTTCTCGGCGCACTGCGAGAGCAGCTTCAGGGCAGCGGCATTCAGGTGCGCTACGCCAAAGGATGCAGCATCACAGGACTCAGCCGCGAGGGGATAGCGGAGGCCGTGGAGGCTGCGAGACGGAGCGATGTGGCAGTAGTGGTATTGGGCGAGACAAGCGTAATATTGTCGGGCCTTGGATGGGGTGTCGGCCTTGGAGACAACGAGCCCAAAGACCCGTTCGTCACAGGAGAAGGCTACGACCTGACCGATCTCAACCCCATAGGTGTGCAGCGAGAACTGCTGCAGGCCGTGTATGAGACGGGCAAACCTGTGGTTCTGGTGCTGGTGCAGGGCCGTCCGTGGTCGATTGACTGGGAAAAAGCCCATATTCCGGCCATTCTGGAGGCGTGGTTCCCGGGAGAGCAGGGCGGAAATGCAATTGCCGACATATTGCTTGGCAAAGTGAACCCTTCAGGACGGCTCAACTGCACTTTCCCGCAGTCGGTCGGACACCTTCCGGTTACATACGACTACAAACCGGGAGCCCACGGCGTAAACCGCGAACCGGGCACGCCGGAACACCCCGGCCGCGACTATGTATTCTCCTCACCCGCTCCGCTGTTCGCCTTCGGACACGGTCTGAGC
>CAYNDY010000235.1:0-2588 GCA_964396105.1 uncultured Muribaculaceae bacterium | reverse complement strand
AAGAAGTTTCCGGCATCTGATGAAACCTGTACGCACTGACATCAATAGCCCGGGCCTCCGGAGCCAGGAACAGACAGGCTGCCATCAGACTGAAGAGAAAACGGCTCTTGAGCCAAAAATATGCGCGGTTATCAAGTTTCATATCATCGGAGGACAAAGTTAATAATCTCCCGGGACTATTTCACGGTGACGCTGCTGATTTTAAGCCAGCCCTGCGGAGTGTAATCGCCTTTTGCAGAAATATATATTCCGATTTTACTGTCGGAAGACGCCGTGTCCACAATCCCGACCGCCCAGACATATTCCCCTGCGGGAACGCCCTCAACTGTAAGAGGAGTGTCATACACTTTGGCTGCACCCTTTATCCAGTCGTGCGGCCTGGCCTCGTCGGCGCCGAAAATTTTGACCGGTTTTTCCGTAGAAGGGTCAAGCAGTGCGAATGAAACCCGGTATTTGTCCACGAACGGGCGATAGTTGGTCGGGCAGTAGGCATAGCCGAGGTTCACCCAGCGGTGCGACAGCGTAACCTTCTCGCCGAGCGTTACAGTCCCCGGGACAGAAATCTTTGTCGGATAAAGCCTGTAGTTGCCGTCCTGGATGAACTGGATAAAATAGTCGTAGGCCTCGTTGAGCCAGGACCACGCCTCGCTAAGTTCAAGGTCGTCGTTGTAGCGAAGGTCCATCATACTGGCGCAGGCTTCGCGGGCCTGGTCGAATTCTCCCTTGCGGACATCCGCCCAGTCCTTGTAATTCTCCGTAGTCCAGCGCATAGGCGCGTCGCCGTGGGATGCCTTCACCCAGCCTCCCTCGGCAATGAGGGGAACCTGGTAGCGGTAGGTGGCGGCTATGCCCTTCTCCCAGGTGCCGTAATAAGTCTTCATTCCGAACGCTCCGCTGCCGATTCCGAAACCCTTGTCAACAGCCGAAGCAATCATATCCTTTGAATCCGGACTCTCCTTGTCTCCGCTTGTGGAGCCGAGAGACTTGTGGTAGTTGATGAAAATCGGAATTTTTGTAAACTCTTTTGCAAAGAGAGACGTAACCCACTCGAACACAGCCTTTTTCGGAGTTTCATCCCCGGTGGAATAGATGCAGGTGTGGTACTCGCCCCATTTTCCTATGCCCACTCCGTGAACGAATTCGGTGGAGTCGGGGTTATTGATTTGAGCGGCGAAATCGTGGATGAACTGTTCGTAGCACTTCTGAAACACAGGGTCATCGGGATAAGGAGACCAGACCTCCATCGAGCCGGTGGTTGTGGTGTAGCCCTCCGCGCCCTTGTCCCTCACATAGAGAGGGGTGCAGAATTCGTGCTTGTCGCGGCTGTCGATGCAGAAGCCGTAGCCTATCCTCATATTGCGCTTGCGGGCCTCGCTCACAAGACGGCGGTAGCGCTGGGCATAGACGGTGTTGCAATCCGGCTGCCAGATATAGACTCCCTCCTCCGGGTTGAGCTGCCCCCAGGTCGTGCGGATAAGAAGCGTCTTTGCATAGTCCGTGACGCAAATCTCTCCCGCAGATGAGGGGAAATGGTCGTAACGGTCCCAGAAGTCCGTGAGGTCATTTCCGAGCCCGGCATAAAGGACCCAGCCGCAAAGAGGATTGGGATAGACGCTGTTGCGGTCCGGTGAGAAATTGACAGTGATCTGACCGTCAGCCTCCCCCTCAGTGCCGCCCTGCTGCCCTTTCTGGCAGGAAAAAAGCGAGAGGGAAAGAGCAAGAGCACAAAATATCTTGAAGTAAATTTTCATCATTTTTAAAATTTTCAGGACACCCCCACAGGGCTTATTCCTTTGAGATGACAAGGGCGCTTATATGCCCTTCTGCGGCTTTTCCGGTGTCTTTACCAGCCACGGAGACGGTGATTTTACCGTCTGCATCAGGCTGGACAGAGGAAAACTCAGCCATATAGCCGCTGAAATCGGCATCCTCGCCGGGATAGGTTTTCATCCCGGTCTGGACCGTTTTAGGGCCGTACTGCTGCGCTCCGACTATCGTGTACTCGGAAATCCTCGCGTCAGCGCTTCCGTTAAAGCGCACCGCAAGAATTTTTACGGTATAACTCTCTGCGGCATTAAAACCGGAAAGGGTGATGGACGCTGCCGGAGTGTCTCCATTGCCTTTTTCGCCGGAAACGAGGATGGCATCAGCCCAGACGCTCTTTGGATATTCCGCTCCGGAAACCGTGACAGGCTTGTCAGGCTCGGTGCCCACTCCGTTGAAAGTCCCGGTGAAACCGGAGAGAGACTCAATGGTAAGCGGAGACCACTCGGAGTCGCTTCCGCGAAGAAAAATGTCGCCGGAAGTCCCGCTCACGGCAACTCTGTTCCACCCCTCGGGGCTTGCGGCAGAGCCGCCTCCGAAGTCAATCTGAACCGGGCATTTGAACTCGGGAGTACCCGAATATGGTCTGCTGAAGTCAGTCAGAGGGCTGACTTCGTACGGGTTCAAAACAGCCCTGTGCGCCGCGTTCTGAGCCACCTCTTTCTGAAAAGAGTCCACAGCGGAAGGAGCGTAGGTGTTCCCCACGACGGACTCCCCGCTGATGGCCTCGAACCAGGTGCAGGCCGCAGTGTAGCGTCCGTAGG
>CAYNDY010000234.1:0-2589 GCA_964396105.1 uncultured Muribaculaceae bacterium | reverse complement strand
ATGACCTCCGTGCTGTCCTCGCGGCTTCCTAGCGACGTAAGAGCCTCAAGGTCAGAGCTTTGCTGCGCCGTCATATAGTTTATGGAGTGCATATCCGGGTCGAAGCCGGTGCGTCTGCCTGTCCAGGCGAAAATTGCCGTAAGAAGGAGGAACGGTATGAGAAGGCGGCTGCGTGTCTTTTCGCTGAGGCGGTTTTCAAACCTGAGTTTCAGAGCCTTGGGGCTTCTCTGCCTTCTGGAAGGCATAAGGACCGGGAGGAAAATCAGAGTGAAAATTATCGTTCCGACCAGCATCATAGCGCCCACAAGGCCGAAATCCCTGAGAGCCGAGGTGCGCATAAACACAAGCGACAGGAAGGCGAGCACCGTGGTGAGGTTGCCGATCGTCAGCGGAGTGATTATGCTCTGAAGGGCCCTGCGGGTGTCGGAGTCATATTTAAGGTAATCGACATAGTGCAGAGGGTAATTGACTGCTATACCGATGATTATGCTCCCGATTCCGAGGATTATTATGGAAATGGAGGATTTGAAGATGGCGATGAGGCCGAGCGAAAAGAGGCTTCCGCAAAGTATCGTGAGGGCTATCCAAAGGATGTCCCGGAGGTTTCTGAACTGGAGGAAGAGAAGGGCGAAGATCAGAAGAAGTGCCACTGCTACGGCAATGATACTGTCGCGCTTTATTGTGGATGCGTTTTCAACGGCTATGACGGGGCCTCCCGTGAAGGAAACGGAGACCGATGGGAAGTTGCCCTCGGTTTCTGAGGCCGTATTCTGCAGGAGATTTACCAGAAGGGAGTTGCGGCCGCTTTCACTTCCGCCGAATGGGGAATTCAGAAAGGCAACCGCCCCGCTTCCGTCAGGAAGGAATATATGGCCGTCAACTATGTTCCCTTTTCCTGCCGGATTCAGGCTCTGAAGGCTGCGGAATACGGGAGAATAGAGGTTGAGAGGGTCGTAGCGGAGGTTCCCGGCGGCAAGGGATGCTCCGGGAAGGCTCAAGGTCTGTTTTGCGGCCGCAAGTCTCCCTTCCATATAGCCCGGTTCGCTCAAAAGGGAGTCCATTCTCGCGTAGTCCTTTTCTGTCAGAAAATAGGGATAATTCTCTCTAAGGAAGCTCATTACATCAAGGACCGCTCCCTCATCGACCCTCACCTGCAGGTCGCGGACCATTCCCGTGGTGTCCGCTTCTAAGAGCCGCTCCCCGAAGCTGTCCATTGCCTCCCCTATTGCTTCCGGGTCGTCTCCACGGAAGAATACGGCAATCTTTTCCTGTCCGCCAAGTCGCTGATAGACTGAGGAATACTTGCGGGTCTGCTCGTTTTGCGGGAGGAAGGAATAGATGTCCTCGTCGTAGTGCATTCCGAGAACCGCGACGGCGCAAAGGGCCATAGCCGCAAGCAGGATGACGAGGGCAAGGGCTTTGCGGCGGACTAGGAAATCGTATATTTTGAGAAATATCCTGGACATCTTTGGGTTGCAGTTTTATTTGCCCGCGGGCTTATTCCCAGAGGCCCTCACGGCTGTTTTTCTTTTGGCGGCGCGCCTTTTTGCCCAATTTACGGCTCTGCAGGGGAGGCCGTAGAGGATGCTGACAAAAAGGAGGACCGTGTTGAGAAGGGATATGCGTCCGAAGTCCCTGAATGGGCGGAAGTGGGAAACTCTTTCTCCCTCAGGGGGATAATAGACTTTTATGGGTATGCTTTCAATGGGCGTTCCTCTCCAGGCGGCAAAGACGAGGAGTTCGAGTTCGGCTTCGTAGCGGGAGGTCAGAAGGCCGAGGCCCGAGAGGCCATTCAACGGGTAGGCTCTGTAGCCGGTCTGGGTGTCGGAGAGGTTCACTCCGGTGTAGAGGCGGAACCAGAAGTTGGAGAAGCGGTTGGCGAAGGTGTTGCGCTGCGGCATACCTTCGGCGGCTATGTTGCGGCTGCCGACAATCAGGGCGCGGGGGTTGTTCTCTATGGCGGCGAAGAATTTGGGGAGGTCGTCGGGATAGTGCTGGAGGTCGGAGTCGATGGTGATGCAGTGGGTGTAGCCGAGGGAGCGGGCCTCACGGAAGCCGGTTCTGAGCGCTGCGCCTTTGCCCCGGTTGCGCTCGTGGGTGACGACTCTAAGGTCGTCGGAGGCAGTTTGGAGGGCGGAAAGGATTTGAGGGGTGGAGTCGGTGCTGCCGTCATCAACGACTATAACATCGCGGCCGTACTTCAAGACTTCACCGAGGAGCGCAGCGAGGGTTCCGGCATTATTGTATGTCGGCACCAGAATGCATATTTTCAAACTTTCCGTTTCCATCTTGTTCGCTCTGTCTTTGAGCTTCGCCTGAGTGTTAAACCTGACGCTTCGCTTGGGTTTATTGCTTTTATGCTTCGCTGAAAGCTTAACCTGGGGCGCTTCGCCTGAGTGTTAAACCTGACGCTTCGCTTAAGTTTTTGCTTTTACGCTTCGCTGAAAGCTTAACCTGGCGCTTCGCTTAGGTGATAAACTTGACGCTTCGCTTAAGTGATAAGCGCGTCGCTCCGCGGCTGCTTGGATGCTACTTTTTTGCGTCTTCGCTTCGCTCAGACCCCTCCCAAGCTTCGCTTGGGCCCCTCCC
>CAYNDY010000233.1:0-2599 GCA_964396105.1 uncultured Muribaculaceae bacterium | reverse complement strand
CGATTCTCACCTACGAGCACACCTACACCAAGCCCGGTACCTACAAGGCGGTGTTCTACGGGGTGAACGACAATTATCAGGGACGCACTACGGCGCTGAAGGAGGTGACTGTCATAGTTGTTGACGATAAGCCATTTGCAGATGCCAAATAATCTGACATCTTAACATCTCTCCGTAAAGGAAAATGATTTTTGGTCATTATCTTTGCGGGGAAAATCATTCAGATGAAGCATACAATTTCAGCCCTGGCGGCACTTCTTGCCATTACAATCCTTCCGGCCCGTGGCGGTCGGGAGGATTTGGGCTTTATTGGCGCGGAGACTTGCACTGCGGCTTCCCCTTGCCCGAAGAAGGCAGCCTCCTCCGCCGACACTCTCGGAGCGCATCTTAGGGGGATGGATATGCTTTGGGACAACAACATTACCGCCGACCCGGTTTTTCCTCCCGGCGGAGGGCAGAAACGCCACTGGGGACGCTCTGACGGCTACTATGCCGGCGCCCTGATGGGAAACGGCCTCCTGGGGACGAACCTCTACAAACTTTCCGAGGGCGTTTACAGGCTCAATGTCGGAAGGAGCGACGTCACCGAAGCGCGTCAGCCTTTCAGCCTCACCAACTCCGCCCGTCTCCCGATTGGCTACTTTACCTTTTCCACCGTCGGGCGGGTTACCGACGAAAAGATGCGCCTTTCAATCTACGATGCCGAGACTTCCGGCTGTCTGAAGACGACAAAAGGGCAGCTGAGTTTCAAGACCTACGTCCACGCCCTCCAGGAGTGCATAGTTTTCGAGACCGCCGCCGAGGGTGCGGAAAAGGATTTCGGATGGAATTTCGTTCCCCAGCAGGCAGTGAGCCCGAGAGTGGTGTTCAACCCTGACAGCGCACCTGCAGACTATCTCAACTGCGAGGGCAAATCCAACCCAGATCCCTACGAGGTGGAGGAAGACGGCTGCCGCTTCCTTGTGCAGCCTCTTGCGAACGACACGACTTTCACCCGTATTGTACGCTATTATGTCGTGGGCTGGAAAGAGACCCGGAAAGGGGACTCCGCCCGCATTCTTGCGACTGTTTCTCAGGAAAACACACCTGAAGAGGCTATTAAGAGCGCAAAGACCGCTCTCGGGAAGGCATCCCGGAAGTCTTCATCCTCCCTTGAGGCTTCCCATCGCAAGTGGTGGCACTCCTTTTACCGTGAGGCCGCTTTTCTCAGTTTCCCGGATCCTCGCATAGAGGCCTTCTACTGGTTCCAGTACTACAAATTCGCCTCCACCGCCCGCCCCGGCAAACCCATCGTGGACCTTCAGGGCGTCTGGCCCACCGCCGACACCCCGTGGCCCGCAATCTGGATGAATCTCAACATCCAGCTCACATACAGCTGGCTAACAAAGGCGAATCTCGGCTTTCTCGCCCAGCCCCTCTGGGACGCCTTCTGGAACAACCGCGACAACCTTACCCGCAATGTGACCGACATCCCGGGGCAGGAAAGCTGGACGGACAGCCGCGTGATGCCGCGAGCGTCGAGCTACGATATGCACGCCCCGCTTGACCCAGCCCTTGTCCACTACAACCAGTACGAGGTGGGCAATCTCACCTGGACTCTTTTCTACTACTGGCAGATGTGCGACGCCTACGGTGATGACTCTCAGATGACAGGGCGCCTTTTCCCGCTTCTGAAGTCCGCCGTGAACATATTTTTCCATATCCGCATTCAGAATCCCGACGGAAGCTGGTCCCTCCCTTCCACCGCATCTCCCGAGTACACCGAGGCGGCCCGGGTGGACATAGGACCGAACACCAACTATGACCTGGCAAACCTCCGCTGGGGTCTTCAGACTCTTATTGCAATTGACGAAAAATATGGCCTCGGAGACCCGATGCTCCCTCAGTGGAAGGATTTTCTCGAGAAGATGCCGCAGTTTGGCTATGACAGCGCGACAGGCTTCAGGGTGAGCGACAAATTCAAGTTCGAAAAGACCACCCACCGCCACTGGTCGCACCTTTTTATGATTTATCCCTACCATCTTCTCTCCTGGGACAACCCCGAGGACGCCGCCAGGATGTCCTTTTCGCTGGACAGGTGGAACGGCGACACGGGCTATTCCCTCACGGGAAAGGCGGCGATGCTCGCTTCAAGGGGCGACGGTGATGAGGCTTTGGGGCTTCTCAAGAAATTTTTCGCCGGATGGGTGCGCCCGAACACTCTCTACAACGAGTCCGGCCCTGTAATTGAGACTCCTTTTTCCGCGATGTGCTCGCTGGAAGAAATGTATCTTCAGGATTGGGGCGGCTGCATAAGGGTTTTCCACGGCTGCCCGGGGGAGTGGAAGGACGTAAGGTTTGAGAATATGAGAGCCTCCGGTGCGTTCCTCGTTTCGGCTAGAAGGGAAGGCGGGGAGACAGTTGAGGTGAGGGTGAAAAGCGAAAAGGGAGGCCTCTGCCGCATCCGCACCGGCATTCCTTCCTCAGAAGCTACTGTTCGCCTTCAGAGCGGCAAAACTCCCCGGTATTCCGCTCCTGAGGAGGATATTCTCGAAATCCAGATTCCCAAAGGACAGACCGTCATTATTTCCCGATAGAATTTACTATCTTTGCAGGTTGC
>CAYNDY010000232.1:0-2630 GCA_964396105.1 uncultured Muribaculaceae bacterium | reverse complement strand
ACGCAGAGTGTATCCCCGAGGGTTATCACAGGAATCATCAAGGCCAGTTTCCCGACAAGGATGGCGTTCAGGGTGTGCTCGAAAGCGGAATCCAAGATTATCCTAGACGTTCCGGGAGCGGAACGCCTTATCGGCAGCGGGGATATGCTCCTGGAATGCGGCGGCAAGATTACCCGGGTTCAGGGCGCTTATGCCGGACGGGAAGAAATTGATGACATAATCGGGAACGCCAACTCCAAATCAGAGGAATGAAAATGACAGAAGAACTGGAATATAACATAAGCCTCGAGGAGAGGATAGACGGTTGGATGGAGGGGATCTCCGCAGAATTTCCTCCTTCCGCAGCCCTTGCAGCGGAAACCGGCCCAGACGCTGTCGAAGTGGTCCATCGCCGCCTGCACGAGCTCAGGGTCGTCGGTCAGTATGCCGGCCTCGAGAGCACCTCGTTGTAGTGCGCCTCGTCGCTAATGTATTTTATCAAAGTCATCCGTTTAGAAGTAGCTTACGTCGCGAAATCAACTATGAGTCTATTTGTGTCTTTTACTTATGATGTCCTGACAAAGTTATGAAAATTTACTTGTTTCTTTTCTCAAAATTCCCCATCTTTATTTTTTGTAACAGCGGTTACTGTAACGGCTGTTACATTAATTGCGCGGGAATGTAAACCGGAAGAAAGATAGTGCCTGATTATAAATGAATTAAGAAGCTGAAATTATGGGAAAGAAAGTGTATTTTGCGGGGTCCATCCGCGGAGGGCGCTCTGACGCGGAACTTTACAGAAGGCTGATTGCCTACATTCAACGGAACAACACCGTGCTCACCGAGCACATCGGCGACCCTGCGCTCTTTGAAAACGAGAAGGGGGTGAGCGATGCTGCGATTTACGAGCAGGACACCGCTTGGCTCCGGGAGGCGGACATCCTGATTGCCGAGTGCACCACCCCTTCGCTCGGTGTGGGTTATGAACTTGCCTACGCCGAGGCCCATTCAGTTCCCGTGCACATTTTCCATCGCTCCGGGGGCGGCGCAAGCCTTTCCGCGATGCTCGGGGGTAACCGCCGTTTCCACCTCCATCCCTATAGCACCGAAGCGGAGATATATCCCATTCTCGACGACCTGTTGAAATAACTCGATGCCATATTGAAATAAGTTATTCAGATTGGCCTGAATTTAGCTACCTTTGCGGCTTATTCGCCTGAAGGGGTGGGAATTTAGTGTAGTGACCCGCTCTGGGCAGCAGTTATAATGATATGGTAGAGAAAAAGACTAAAATAATATGCACCGTAGCGGACAACCGCTGTGATGTGGATTTCATACGGGATCTTTACGAAAACGGAATGAATGTCGTGCGCATCAATTCCGCCCACGCAACGATAGAAGGAGCGCAGATGGTTGTCGACAATGTCAGGAAAGTCTCCGACAGAATCGGCATCCTCATTGACACGAAAGGCCCGGAAATCAGGCTCACTCAGATGGCGGACGCGGTCGGCTTCGTAGCCAAGACCGGGCAGACCATCGAAATCATCGATGACCCTTCCCAGCGCTGCAGCAGGACCGCCCTTTACACCACCTATCCGCATATGGCAGAGGATGTTCCGGTCGGCTCCGACATCCTGATCGACGACGGCTCCGTGGACCTTTCCGTAATCGGGAAAGAGGAAGGAAAGCTTATCTGCAGAGTGATGAACGAGGGGATTATCAAGGGGTGCAAGAGCGTCAACGTGCCTTCCGTGAATATCAACCTTCCGGCAGTGACAGAGAAGGACCGCAAGTTCATCGAATGGGCAATCGACGCCGACATCGACTTCATCGCACATTCATTCGTGCGCAGCGCCCGCGACCTGCACGAAATTCAGGAAATCCTGGACGCACACGACAGCCACCTCAAAATCATCGCCAAGATAGAGAACCAGCAGGGAATCGACAACCTCGACGACATCCTGACCTACTGCTATGGCATTATGGTGGCGCGCGGAGACCTGGGAGTTGAGATTCCGGCGGAGAGCATCCCTCTGATACAAAGGGATATAGTGCGCGCCTGCCGGGAAAGGAAGAAGCCTGTAATCGTTGCCACTCAGATGCTCCAGAGTATGATTGACAATCCGCGTCCGACCAGGGCCGAGGTGACCGATGTGGCGAACGCCATATTCCAAAGCGCCGATGCCATAATGCTCAGCGGCGAAAGCGCATACGGCAAATACCCTGTCGAGGCGGTCAAGACTATGACCAAAATCGCAGTGCAGACGGAGAAGACCATCGATGTCAATCTGGAGCTCAATCTGCGGAAGGTGGTCAAACCTGTGGCCGTCGTTCTGGCCCGCTCGCTTGTGGCCGCCACTCACGAGCTTCCGGTCAAGGCGATTGTCTTCGACACCTACACCGGCCGCGTAGGCCGCTACCTTTCCACTTTCCGGCCCAAGGTCCCGGTCTATGCGATGTGCTACAACAGCTACACGATGAGGGAGTTGGCCCTTGTCTTCGGCATTGAGGCATATCCGTTCTCAAAAGTAAGCGACAAGGAGGAATTTTCCGCCAGGTCAATCGAAATGCTGACCCGCGACGGCAAAATCTCCCAGGGCGATCTCGTCGGCTTCATCGGCGGCGTGTTCGGCGCCCAGATCGGCGCCACC
>CAYNDY010000231.1:0-2638 GCA_964396105.1 uncultured Muribaculaceae bacterium | reverse complement strand
GCTTGGCGCCGATTTCGTGAAGACGGTTTCCCCAAGGTCTTCGCTCATAGAAAAAATCGCTCAGTACCTTGGGCTAAACCTTATTTCTTCACGAAATCTCTTTTATTTACAAAAAAGTTGTATCTTTGCAGCCCCTAAAAGCGCAGCTTTTGGTGCAATGGGGACTGGCCCCGCGTGGCCGGTCTGAGTAACACATTTTAACAAACAAAACAAATGAAACATTTTGAACTTAAAGGTCAGCTTCGTGAAGCTACCGGCAAGAAAGCGCTCAAAGCGCTCCGCAAAGAAGGTCTCGTACCTTGCAACCTCTATGGTCTCGGACTTGAGAACATTCTTTTCACAGTTGACGCAAAAGATCTCAAAGGTCTTACCCACACCCCTAATTCATACATCATCGACCTCGAGCTCAGCAACGGTCAGAAGCTTTCAGCCGTTCTCCACGAGCTTCAGTGGCATCCGGTAGAGGACCAGTGCCTCCACATCGACTTCCTCGCAGTCAACGACACCAAGCCTGTCGTAATCGACGTTCCTGTTGTCGTAACCGGACACGCAGAGGGTGTTAAAGCCGGCGGTAAACTTCTCGTTTCCACCCGCAAACTCAAGATCAGCGCAATGCTCGCAGACCTTCCTGACACTCTCGAGGTTGACTCCACTCCGCTCCAGATCGGAAAGCAGATTGTTGCCGGCGACCTCCACTATGAGGGCGTGACCATCGTGTCTCCGAAAGCAACCATCATCTGCTCCGTTCGTCCTACCCGTGCTTCCGCTCAGGCCGCTCAGGCTGAGTAATCCTTGCGGGATTAGAACAAGAGCTTTATGAGCAATTTCCTTGTTGTCGGGTTGGGGAACATAGGTTCCGAATATGAAAATACCCGTCACAATATGGGTTTTATAGCGTTGGATGCCTTTGCTAAGGCATCCAATGCCGTTTTTCACACCGAGCGTTACGGCGACACTGCGGAAGTGAGTTTCAAGGGACACAAATTTCTCCTTCTGAAGCCTTCCACCTATATGAACCTCAGCGGCAAGGCCGTGAGGTACTGGATGGGAGAGAAGAAGATTCCGCTTGAAAACCTCGTTGTAATCTGCGACGACCTCAACCTTCCGTTCGGAACGGTGAGGATGAGGAAAAACGGCAGCGACGGCGGCCACAACGGTTTGAAAAACATCAACGAACTGCTTGGAAGCCAGGAATATGCGAGGATACGCCTCGGAATAGGAAACGACTTCAGCAGAGGGCATCAGGTGGATTTCGTCCTGGGAAAGCTCAGCGACGAAGAGCTCCGTCTGATGGAAAAAATCAGCGAAAAGGTCATCGGAGGAGTTAAAGCCTTCGCCACCGTCGGGGTGGACAGGGCTATGAACTGCACCAACTGCAAGGTCAGCCTAACGGAAGAGGGGGATGCGGCGAAAAGTTCCGACAAAAAGCCTTCTGAGCAGGTAGCCGGAGGGCCAGAGCCTCGAGCATAACTTCCACGAAAAAGAACTGCAGCTCCATTCCTTTCCGGATGGAGCTATTTTTTTCTCCACAACGGCGTAGACCGCCTCGGCCTGGGCATATTCACTCCCCCTCGGGTTGCCGTCCCCGCGGAACACATAGACGGGAGTCGGAGACGGGGGCAAAGAGGCGGCGCGCCTGCCCAGGATAGATTTCAACTTACTCTGAGAAAGCATAACGATCTGAGCGTCAGGAGAAATAAAGCCGCAGCCGGTGCAGCGGTGAAGAATGTATTTTCCCCTGTAGCGGAAAAGCGCGACATCCCCCTTCCGGAGGCCCTCCTCAGGATTGAAGGGGCGCAGAAGCACGGCATCCTTCTCGTTGCGGAAAAACGGGAACATACTCCAGCCTTTCACCGTTAGAAGAACGCTTCCGCTGGTGGAAAGTTCATCGATGAGATTTTCGAAGAAAACGTCGTTCGGAATGACTATACTGGGCATAAACTCTCTGAGTATCAGTCTCTTGCGAACCGTAGGCGACCTGACTTGACAAAACTTTGCGGCCGCCCGGCCCCCAAGAGAGTTTGCGAATTTCAATAAAAATCCGTAAATATGCAAATTATTTGTCTATGCGTACCGAAGGGGGCGGCTGAAAGTCTTTCGGGGCTTTAGGGTCAGCCTCCCGATAAATGAACGGAATTTATGAAATTTAAGCATATTTTCTACGCCACTCTGTTTGCGGCGGCAATGCTTCTGCCTCAGAATCAAGGCTTTGCAATCCCCGCGCAAAGGGGCGTAATAGTTTTCCAGCAGCCCGACGGCTCATCTTTCAAAGGATACATCCGGGGCGATGAATTTTCCCACATCAGCACGACTCTCGGCGGAGAGGCCATCACCCAGGACAGCGAAGGCTGGTGGTGCTACGCGGTTTTCGACTCCGAGGGGAAGAGGCACTGCAGCGGAGTGAGAGTTGGCGGAGCGGCCTCAGGGGTGAGCCTTAGCGGCTCATCCACAAGTCTTTACGGTGCTTCCAGAGCGTCAGTCATTGCCCGAAGCCGCAACATCCCGTACGAGAAAATCGGCTCTGCAGCCCGTGGAAGAAGACAGGCGGTAAGTTTTCTCTGCCCTGACGGCGAGACCCCGATAAAAAAGTTCCTCCGCGAAAACGGCGCGCTCTCAAAGGCGTCTTCAAAAGCCTCAG
>CAYNDY010000230.1:0-2681 GCA_964396105.1 uncultured Muribaculaceae bacterium | reverse complement strand
GGATGGAGAATCACCGGCGTGGACTTTATGAGCGGAGTGAGCGGAGTTGACGAGCTCAAGCTCAGGCTCGGATTCGGCGTCACCGGAAACAACCTCGCCTCCGACCTTAAATCCGTAATGATGCTCACCAACGGCGGAACCTTCTGGTACAACGGCAAATACGTCTACACCTACGGAGTGGGCCAGAATGTGAATGCGGACCTGAGGTGGGAGAAGAAGTACGAGTACAACCTCGGACTCGACTACTCCTTCCTCGACAACCGCCTCTACGGTAGCTTCGACGCCTATTTCCGCCAGACCCGCGACCTCCTTTGGGACTATGAGGTGCCTACCCCTCCATATCAGTACTCCACCCTCCTTGCCAACGCCGGAAGGATGAACAGCTACGGAGTGGAGCTCTCCATCAGCGGAGTGCCTGTGAAAACGCGCGACTGGACCTGGGTCACCACCCCTACAATCGCCTACAACCACAATGTAATCACCAAGCTCTCAGACCCTTCCAAGGGTTTCAACTACAATGAAACCACCACGGGAACCGTCAGCGAGACCGGAATTATGAACACCAACACCCAGATTCTCCGCGAAGGGGAGTCAGTCGGAACATTCTACGGCTACAAATTCCTCGGCATCAACAACGGCACCTGGTACTATTCCACCCCTGCCGGCGGAGTGATCGACGCTTCCGGAGCGGCTGAAGGCTACCGTCAGGAACTGGGAAGCGCCCAGCCGTGGTTCACCTTCGGATGGCAGAACACCGTGAAATACAAAAACCTCGACCTTTCCATCTTTATGAGGGGAGTCGTGGGGAACAAGATTTTCAACCTCACCCGCTGGGCATACGGACCGATGGCCGCCGCGACCGACAACTTCTTTATGAAGGACGTCAAGACCGCCGACGGAGTGGTCCTCACCAACAAGGAGCAGTTCTCCGACTACTACCTCGAGAACGGTTCCTACCTCAAAATCGACAATGTGACAATCGGGTACAACTTCAAGTTCAAGGAAACATCCCTCGTGAACAGCCTCAGAGTCTATCTCACAGGCCAGAACCTCGCCACCATCACCGCCTACAGCGGACAGGACCCGGAGGTGGACACCACCAGCGTCTGGAACCCGGGCATCGACTTCTGCGACTTCTACCCGACCGTGGCCACAGTGCTTCTCGGAGTTAACATTTCATTCAAATAGGAGGACCTGAGAATATGAAAAAGATTATATACATAATAGCGGCTTCAGCCCTTGCCCTTGCAGGCTGCAATATGCTTGACGAAGTCAACTACGGCAACCCTACGGTCGAGGATATGATGACCAATGAGGACAATGTCATAAGGGTTGTGGGCCAGATCTATGCCAATGTGAAATACACCCACGACCACTGGGGCTACTGGGGCCTTGTGACAATCACCGCCGACGAGGGTCTGTGCGTTCCGCGCAACGGGGCGAAGGACTGGAACGACGGAGGCTACTGGCTAAAGCAGAACGACCACACCTGGGACCACCGCGGCGACGCGCTCAAGGAAGTGTGGAATGTCACGGTGGCGGGAGCGGTTCAGTGCAACCAGATTATAAAGAACCTCAACGACTACAAGTCTTCGATGTCCGAGTCGGTCTATAACCAGTACATCGGCGAGGTGGAGGTTATGCGCTCCTACTACTTCTACCAGATGTTCGAGTGCTTCGGCCGCATCCCTTACACCGAAAAGTTCGAAGAGGCGACAGGACCGCTTCTTGAGCCTGAGGAAGTCTGGTCGCACCTTGTGGCGACCCTCGAGAAGAACGCTCCGAATATGGCCGTTGTGACCGACGAGAACCGCTCCGCCAACTACGGCCGCACCACCCAGGGCTTCGCCTACGCCCTTCTCGCCCGCCTCTACCTCAATGCTGAGAGCTACGGCTGCACCGCTGACAATGTGTTCAAGACCGTGGAGAAACCTTCCCAGTTCAGCGGCTCCTTCTACGACAACTGCGTCCGCTGCTGCGACAATGTGATTAATTCCGGCTCCTACACCATCGAGTCCGACTATTTCCACAACTTCGCCCTCTTCAACGAGGACAGCAGGGAAGCGATATTCTCCATCGTTGAGAACGGCCTCACCGACGACGAACACGACTCCGGCAAGGTGAAGAACAAGCTCCGCATCCCGTACAACACCCACCACTACGGCATCCAGTACTACTACAGCACCATCCTCGACACCTGGAACGGCTTCTGCGCCCGCCCGTCCTATCTTGACATCTTCAAGTCCAAGAGGGCTGCCGCCGTTTCCGAGGCCGATATGCTGGACAACAGCAAGATGAGGGGCTACTACAACTCCGACCTCAGGGGCCCTGGCACAGAGCTCCTGGGCACCGCCAACACGAAGACCTGGGGCTGGTTCGTGGGACCTGTCCACAAGAAGGGCAGCACCACCGAGCTCTACCTCGACTCCAAGGTCGTGGACAAGGACAACCCTAACGGCACTCCTACCGAGCTTCACGTGGGAATCACCAACATCCGCGACGCCAGCAACTTCGACGGCGCCCGCCTCAACAAGTGGGAGCTGGACAAGACCGGCACCTACAAGTACTGCGAGAACGACCTTCCGATTATCCGCTATGCCGACGTGCTGTGGATGAAGATTGAGGCGGTTCTTCGCGGAGGCGCGGGCTCGGTCGCTTCAGTAACATCCCTTCCTGAGTTC
>CAYNDY010000229.1:0-2692 GCA_964396105.1 uncultured Muribaculaceae bacterium | reverse complement strand
CAGTGCAGTATATATTTGCAGCGTTGAAAAAGCGAGCAATCATTCTTAACTAAATATACCGAACTATGGCAAAAAAATACATAAAACTCATCAAGACTGTCGCAGCTAAGGTGCGCGACAGCAAACTTCAGAAACTTGGAAACAAGGAAACTACGGAGGCTCTGAATGCCCTTGTGGAGGGGCTCGGGCTTGACGGCAAGGAAGAGGCTATCATTTTTGCGGCCATTTTCGACCGCAGCTGCAGCGGACGAAGCAGCGACCTCGGGGACCTCGCGTGCTACTTCGACTGCGCACAGCTGGATGTGCTGGAGTATGCCGGCGCAATCTCCACTCTCCAGAGCAAGGGACTCATCGTGCAGAGCGACTCGACCGAATCGCGCAGGATGAAAAAGTCCTACATCGTGTCCAACTATGTGATTGAGTGCATTATGGACAACATAATGCCGGAAATCGGGGCCAGCCGCCTTCTCCAGAAGGAGTTCGACAAATATGACTTCTGCTCAAGGCTTGCCGAGCAGCTTGAAGACAGAAATGTCAGCTCGGAGGAACTTCTTCAGACGGCAAAATCTATGGAGAAGGAAAACTCCGGGATGAGCTTCATCTCCTCTGTCAAGAAGGAGCTTGCGGAGATTAACCACCGCGTTCTTTTCTACGACATCTGCAGCGACTTCATCTCTTCCGACGGATGCCCTTCGGACATCGACAGCACGCTGAGCGATATGTACGGGTCGTTCTACCTTCGCCTTAAGGAGAAAAACGCCCTCACCTCCGGGAACCACCCTCTGATTCAGTCAGGGCTCATTGAGGTCAACACCGAGGGAGAGAGGATGAGTCTGAGCGAAAAGGGGAAAAAACTTCTGCTTGGGGAAGATTACACCACCCTCTACAGCAAGTACAATAACCTCGACAGGTATAAGTTCGCGAAGGTAATCAGGGACTATATCTATAGCAGGGAATACGACACCGACTCCCACGGCGCAGAGATGAAACTCAATCACAAGGTGTATCTCACAGAGGACAACAACCCTGGGCTCGCCTTCATCCAAAAGCTCCGCAATATCACTGAAAGAGGCGATGTGAGGGCACTTTTCTACCTTGTCTGCAACCGCTGCACTGCAGATACCGGCTTCAACCTTGACTCTCTGGACAAAATTTATTCGCTGTACGAGCGCAAGAAAGTGCTGAAGCAGCTCAAGGAGGAGACACACATTCTTCAGAAGGCTGGGCTGGTGGAACTTCAGACCAAATCATCGCTTTTCGGGGAATGCACCGAGATTTACCTCACAGACAAGGGCAAACAGCTTTATTTCGAGGAGGACGCCGCTCTTTTCATCGACAACGGCGACAACAAAAACCGCATCAAGCCGGAGAAGATCACCCAGAAGAGGCTCTTCTTCCCTACCGAGCAGCAGGAGCAGCTTTCACTTGTAGAGAACGCTCTCGAGGAAGAGAACTATCAGGCTCTTATCAGCCGTCTTGAAGCGAAGGGAATGCCGAAGGGCGTGGCAGTTCTTCTCTACGGCGCGCCGGGAACGGGAAAAACCGAGACCGTGATGCAGTGGGCCCGCAAATGCGGCCGTGAAATCATTCACGTGGACATCAGCGCCTCCAAGAGTATGTGGTACGGAGAGAGCGAGAAGATTGTGAAGAAGATTTTCTCCGACTACAGGAGCGCTTGCTCAACGGGAGGGAAGAAGCCAATCCTGCTTTTCAACGAGGCGGACGCGATTTTCTCCACAAGGCGTGAGGTAGGAGGTTCCAACTCCAGCATCGACCAGACCGAGAACACCATCCAGAACATCATTCTGGAGGAGATGGAGAAGCTGGACGGAATCCTCATCGCGACGACCAACCTTCAGGACAATCTGGACGCGGCGTTCGAGAGGCGTTTCCTCTTCAAAATCCGCTACGAGAAGCCTTCAGTTGAGGCAAAGAAGCTGATTTGGAAGGACAAGCTCACGACTCTTTCAGACGAGCAGGCGCTGAATCTTTCGACCGCGTTCGATTTCAGCGGCGGAGAAATCGACAACATCGTGCGCAAGGCGACGATGGAGGAGGTGATTAGCGGAAAACAGCCGACGGCTGAGGACATCTATAACCTCTGCGCCCACGAGAAGCTTTCCTCAAGAGGCTCCGGCGCCCGCATCGGCTTCTAACTAGGAGAGTGTCCCAGAGTCCTCTATCCGCTTTTATTCAGCCTCCGCTGCAACTCTTTTGATTGTCTCAATCATTGAAACCAAGCCGTTCGCACGGGTCGGGGAGAGATTCTCCCTCAGGCCGATTTTCTCCACGACGGAGAAGTCTGAGGAGAGGATTTCCTCCGGAGTGCGGCCGGAATAGATTCGGATGAGAAGGGAGATGATTCCTTTGGTTATGATGGCGTCGCTGTCGGCGTTGAACCAGAGTCGTCCCCCTTCCATTTTTGAATTAAGCCAAACCCTTGACTGACAGCCTTTTATAAGGTGGTCATCGGTTTTGTCTTCCTCAGGATATCCGCTGAGATTTTTCCCCAGGTCTATGAGATATTCATATTTGTCGAGCCATTCGTCGAACATCGAGAACTCATCGACAACTTCATTTTCAACTTCAGAAAGCGTCTTTTCCATTTATGCTAACATTTTTATTGCCTTATCAAGACATTTTGCAAACATCTCCACCTCCTCGAGACTGTTGTACGGGGCGAGTGAGGCGC
>CAYNDY010000228.1:1338-2712 GCA_964396105.1 uncultured Muribaculaceae bacterium | reverse complement strand
ATGAGCACGAGGGCCACCATCATCACCACCATCACGACGACGAGGAGGGTGAAGCGGAGGAGTACGGCATCGGCACGTTCGTCTATTGCCGCCGCCCGGCCTTCGATATGAACAAGTTCGACAACTTCGTCGCCAAGCACTGGCCTAAGAATGTCATCAGGGCGAAGGGCCTTTGCTACTTCAGCGACGACACCTCAATGTCATACCTCTTCGAGCAGGCCGGCCGTCAGTTCCAGCTCAAGGCCGCCGGAAAGTGGTACGCAACCGCCCCTGAGGAGGATCTCAAGCAGATTGCCCAGGAGGACCCTAACTTTATGAAGGACTGGGATCCGGAGTATGGAGACAGGATGCAGAAGCTGGTCTTCATCGGTCAGAAGATGGATAAGGAGCAGCTGATCCGCGACCTGGACGCCTGCCTGGAGGCTGAATAAAAGGCGGTCTACAATAAATACAAAAAGAGGATGGTCGGAGTTTGACCACCCTCTTTCTGTTTATGCTGTGCTCGACAGACTACAACAGGTCTTTAACGATTTTGCACATTTGCGGGTACTGCGCCTCCATCGACTGTAGAAGCTTGTACTGGGCGCGGGTGCGGACAAGATTGTGGGTCGGGTACTTGATTTTGTAGTAGTTGTCCCCGTCGATATAGTCCATCAGGAAACGGAGGACCTGCTCAAAGGTGATGTAGCGGCCGGAGAACGCGAGATATTCCTTCTCTGCAGGGCAAAGCGAAGACCCCATCTCTGAAAGGTAGCCCTTTATGTAGGCGGAGAACATTTCCAGCGACATTCCCACAGTGGAAAGGTCCTCGGCATCCTCGGCTCCGGTGTTTGTGTAGCAGCGCAGGGCGTCTCCCACATCATTCAGCACCGTTGCGGACATAACCGTGTCAAGGTCAATCGCGCAGAGCACTTCCCCGCTCCCCGCATCGAAGAGTATGTTGCTGATTTTCGTGTCGTTGTGGGTCACGCGGCAAGGAATGGTCCCGTTTTCGATGAGGGCGGCAAAATCAAGCATCTCTTTCCTCCTCGCTTCAATCCAGCCGATTTCCTCCCTGCACTCAGCGACTCTACCCACAGGGTCTTTCGCAATGGTTTCGTCCCACTGCTGAAAACGCCATTTCATATTGTGGAAGCCCTTGATGACCTCAGTGAGCGGCTCCTTGAAGTCGGCAAGCAGGGCCTGGAAGCGGCCTATTCCCACTCCGCCCTGATATGCAAGTTCTGGGGTGTCCGCCATCACGTATGATGATGTTCCGTCAATGAAGAGGCAGACTGCCCAGAACTCGCCGTCCTCATCTTCATAATAGAGCTTTCCGTCCTTTGCGGGAATGACCGTAAGGGTCTCGCGCAGAGGGTTCTGAACCTTTTTCTT
>CAYNDY010000228.1:0-1238 GCA_964396105.1 uncultured Muribaculaceae bacterium | reverse complement strand
AGATCATCCACATTCTCGGTGCCGACTGAAAGGCGCAGCATATTAGGGTAAACCCCCGCTGCGACCTGCTCGGACGGGCTAAGCTGAGAGTGGGTGGTGGAAGCGGGGTGCACAATCAGCGACTTGCTGTCCCCCACTGAGCCTACGTGGAGAATAAGCTCCAGACGGCTCACAAGAGCTGCCGCAGCGTCGAATCCGCCCTTTACGCGGAATGTCAGCACGCCTCCGAAACCGTTGTGGAGGTACTTGCAGGCAAGGGCGTGATATGGATTTGACTTGAGGCCCGGGTAGTTCACCGACTCCACAGCCGGATGAGCCTCGAGGAACTCGGCAACTGCAAGCGCGTTCGAGCAGCAACGCTCGGCCCTCAGCGACAGGGTCTCAAGGCCCTGGAGAAGCAGGAACGCGTCGAACGGTGACTGGGCAGGTCCGATGTTTCTGAGGCCGTCCACCCTGACCCTGCCAGCAAAGGCTGCAGGGCCGAACACATCCTTGTAGATAAGGCCGTGATATGACTCTGAAGGAGCGGCAAGAAGAGGATATTTCTCCTTTGTCCACTCGAAGTTTCCTCCGTCAACGACAACGCCGCCGAGGGTCGTTCCGTGGCCGCAAATCCATTTTGTCGCGGAGTGCACGGCGACATTGGCTCCCCACTCTATCGGGCGGAAAAGATAACCTCCGCAGGAGAAGGTGTTGTCCACGATTACGCAGACGCCCTTCCTTCTAGCCATCTCTATAATCGGCTCATAATCAGGCACATTGAAAGCCGGATTTCCGAGGTTTTCGAGGAAGATGACCTTGGTCCTTTCGTCAACGAGTTTCTCCATATCCTCGGCCTTGTCGGAAGCGGCGATGCGGACATTGATACCGAAGTCGCGAAGGGTGACGGCAAACATAGTGAACGTGCCGCCGTAGAGGAACGGCTGAGCCACAACATTGTCTCCCGGGCCGCAGACATTGGTGATGCTGAGGAAAACTGCAGACTGCCCTGATGCAGTTGAAACCGCAGCCACACCGCCCTCAAGAGCCGCCATTCTCTTCTCGAAAACGTCGGATGTGCTGTTCTGAAGCCGTGTATAAATGTTTCCCGCACGCTTCAGCGCAAACAGGTCTGCGCCATACTGCATATCGTCAAAAACATACGCGCTGCTCTGATAAATCGGCACCGCAGTACCCTTTGAAACCGGGTCTATCTCCTGCCCCGCACGCACCTGCAGGGTCTCAAACCTATATTTTTT
>CAYNDY010000227.1:0-2735 GCA_964396105.1 uncultured Muribaculaceae bacterium | reverse complement strand
GATATTGTCCCAGACGGAAAGGCGGCCCTTACGGTAACAGCCCCTTGTCGGGTCGTTGAAAATGACAAGCGAGAGAAGACTCAGCGCAAGAGGAACATCGAAGGCGCATTTATGTTTTGCAGAATGGGAGAGAAGGCGGGCAGAAACTATGTCGAAGAGCCGCTGGCGGTTTATGCTCATAAAATAGCCCTCGATGTCAAGTTTGAGGATGTAACACTCCCTTGTGTAATTCCGGGAACAGGAACGGATGTGATGCTCAAGCCGCCGCACCCCGAAAAGCGTGCCCTTACCCTCGCGGCAGGAGTAGGAATCGTAGATGAAATAGCGCTCAAAGACGGGAGCGAGCCAGTTGTAGAGCAGATGATGGACAATCCTGTCACGGAACGAGGCCGCAAAAACTTCACGA
Organism: uncultured Muribaculaceae bacterium; assembly: GCA_964396105.1. Classification (GTDB taxonomy): domain Bacteria; phylum Bacteroidota; class Bacteroidia; order Bacteroidales; family UBA932; genus Cryptobacteroides. The sequence continues at coordinate 2,329 of CAYNDY010000227.1, read as the reverse complement.
TAGACAGGGTCCTTGATGACAAAGCACATACTCCTGCCCGGGCGATAGCGGGACGAGACTATATCTTCGTACAGCGCCATAAGATTGTCGGAAAGATTCCTTTCGAACCGCACCTGGGCGGAAGTGTTGCGCTTATTGCGCCGGGCGCAGAAATAGGCAGTGAAAAGGTCTGTCAGCAAGGATGAGCCGGAGTCATCTGATGCTTGGAGACAACGCACAGGGAAGCCGTTCGAACGATTGTTGTTGTTCACGGGATTGACGTTGCCGTTAGGGTTGAAGTTGAGGTTGTAGGCGTTGTTGTTGTTCGGATTCGGAGAGGCGGACCAGAAGTTGCCGTTGCTGCCGACATTGTTCAGCGCCCCCGAATCGTTGTTCAAGTAGCCCGCCGCAGGCTTCAAAGCAGTCTCTGAGTGAATGCAGGGTCGGGAGAGAGTCTCTGACGGCCCTGCGTTCCGGTGTGGTTGACCGTCCCCTGAGGGGTGGCGGTGGACTGCTGAATCATTCATTCTCCGCGTACATTAGCCGTAACCTTTCCGCGAAGAGCCGAGAGTTGCTTGCTGACAGACACAATTCTTTCACTTGCCAGAGCGAATGTTTTCACAGGTATTTCTTTCAAGTCCTTGAGTATCTGAAGGATGAATTTTATCTCGGAAGCCGTCTCGAGTGCGGAGTCTATATGCGAGGCCCTGTCCGGGACATCATAGAGCGTCCGCACAGAGTAGGCAAGACTGTAGCAAAGTTCCTTGAGGCGGAGCCCCACCGGGTTTGACACATTTTTGGAAATGTGGACGGAAAAGGAGTAAACCTGCGTAAGAAGATCGTAGGCCGTCTTATAGACCGGAGCCTTTTCTATCACCGCCGTGTGGGGAGTGTAACGGTCGGAAGCGTTCAGAGTGGAAACTTCCTTCCAGTTCTGAAACTCCGTTTCATCGAACTGCTTGCGGGTGCGGCAGCGGATGAGGCCATCCGCTGCCCACTCGTAAACAAAGCCGTTCAGCCATTTGGGAACCGTGGCTTCAGGAAAGCCGAGGGAAATGACATCGCTGTTTACGGACTTTATGTAGCGGCAGGAGAGTTTGAATGGATGGATGAGCGTGTGGGCAAAAAATGCCGAGCGTTCATAAGCCTTCATAAACATTCCCTCCCTGTAAAGGTAGATGCTGTCGCTGTTCTGTGCCTCGGAGTCCAATATTTCGCGATATGTCATTTTTCTTCGATAAAATTCCGGCGCTCCGCGCCGGGCGGTCCTCGCGCCGGGCGCGAGGATAAACACTCAAAACGCAGGTGTGCAGGGCTCAGAGAGCCCGCACACCGCTGTTAAAATTCTTGGAGACAACGCAAAGGGAAGCCGTACGAACGATAGTTGTAGTTCACGGGATAGACGTAGCCGTAAGGGTAGAAGTTGAGGCGGCAGGCGTAGTCGTCGTCGCTCGGATACGGAGAGGCGGACCAGCAGTAGCCGAGGCTGCCGACATTGCTCAGCGCCCCCGAAACGTCGTACAAGTAGCCCGCCGCAGGGTACCAGATGGTCTCGTCAGCGCCGAAGGTGCCGGAGAAGTTCAGGCCGTAGGATCCGCTTGATATGTTGAAGGATTCTGTCTTTCCTGATGCTTTTGCCCAGACCCCGTCAGTGCCGCCTTCCGGGACTCTCCAGCCTGCCGGACACGGGTCGTATGCGGTTTTATTCATATCCCAACTGCCGTTCGGGAGATAATTGCTCCATCCGCTATAGAATGTCATCGGATTTTCTTCTGCAACGGTTTGACTGATGTTTGATGAGCTTATTGACCAGGTGCCGGTCGAGAGAGCCTGAGTGCTTGAACTTACCGACGACGCTCCGAGGAACGGGTCCTTGCGGCCCCACTGGTAGAAAAGGCCGTTGGCCCCCGCGTCGCCAGGAGTGGCGGAGAGGGCACCGAGGTTGCGGTCCATCATTGTGCCGGCGTCGTTGTAGTAGACCTGCTCCTTCCAACCCTCGGAGGAGAGCCAGATGTGCCAGGACCAGAGGATTGTGCCTTTTGAGTTGCGGGCGGCTATGGAGGCGTTGCCCTCGGCGAAGGTCTCCGGGGTGGAGAAGCGGATGTAGCCGTCCTTGTAGGAGACGGAGGAGATGAGGTCCCCCTCGTTCGGAGCGACATCAGTTCCGAAGGTCTCCCAGAGGACCTCCACGCTCTTTACATTGCCGACCGTGGCGTCAGCAATGTTTCCCTGCACTGCCGGGAACTTGTAGTCGCCTGCAGCTGAAACGAGGTAGCAGTTGGCCGGGCCGTTCTCTGAAGAGAGGTCTGCGTAGGTTTTGCCGTCGTCTTCGCCGCTCCCGTCGCCGCCC